>JAFGKQ010000052.1 GCA_016928495.1 Candidatus Fermentibacterales bacterium | reverse complement strand
TGCTGACGCGAGGCGGGGGGACACGCTGCACTATCGCCTCGAGCAGGTCCTCGACCCCCTGCCCCGACTTGGCGGAGACCAGCACCGATTCCGCAGGGTCGAGGGCCAGCTCGTGCTCTATCTCCGCCAGCGTCTCCTCGACGTTCGCGGAGGGAAGGTCGATCTTGTTCACCACGGGGATGATCACCAGATCGTGCTCCATGGCCTTGTAGAGGTTCGCGAGGGTCTGCGCCTCAACACCCTGCGCGGCGTCGATTACCAGCAGAGCCCCCTCGCAGGAGGCCAGAGCTCTGGAAACCTCGTAGGTGAAGTCCACGTGCCCAGGAGTGTCTATCAGGTTGAGCTCGAAAGGCCTGCCGTCACGTGTAGTGTAGTCCATGGTGACGGCGGAGGACTTGATGGTGATGCCCCTCTCCCTCTCGATGTCCATCGAGTCCAGCATCTGGTCGTGGAACTCCCTGTCCTCGACCGAATGGGTTCTCTGGAGCATGCGGTCCGCCAGGGTGGACTTCCCGTGATCGATGTGGGCGATGATGCAGAAGTTGCGTATGGCCGGATCAGTCAAGAGTGCCCTCCCGTCGGATCATGGAATATGCAAAAAAGCCCGGGGGCTGTACCGTGAGACCCTCGTCGAGCATCATTCGGCTTCGAGCCGTGGCGAGCACAGAACGCAACCCGTGGGGAAAGGTCATGGAGATGACGAAGAGCGCGCCCGCCGGATGGAACCCTACTCAGCTCGTGAGGAACACCGTCATCGGAGAGAACACGAAGATCTGGAACTTCGTGAACATCTATGACTGCCGGATCGGCAGGGACAGCATGGTGGGCTGCTTCGTCGAGATCCAGGGCGGAGCGGTGATAGGCGACAGGACGAGGATCCAGAGCCACACCTTCGTCTGCGACATGGTCGAGATCGGCAGCGATGTCTTCGTGGGCCACGGCGTGATGTTCATCAACGACACGCACCCCCCACAGCCGGACAGGAGCAAGTGGAAGCCGACGAGAGTCGGGGACGGCGCGAGCATCGGCTCCAACGCCACGATCCTCCCCGTCGCCATTGGCAGAGACGCGATAGTGGGTGCGGGCGCGGTGGTCACGAAGGACGTGCCCCCGGGCGCGATAGTCGCGGGCAACCCGGCCCGGCTGCTGCGGTTCCGGGAGGGCTACGGGGAGGAGCAGTCGCGGGGATCCAGCCTGTAGTAGTCCATCCCGATCCCCGAGACCTCTGCCGACGCTCTGGTGAACAGCTCCCGTCTCCCCGCCGGAAGGGCGGACCAGGCCGCGGGCGTGAGCAGTATCTCGTCCGGGCCGGCTATGTCCTCACCCAGCTTGGACGCCAGGTTCATCTCATCCCCGAAGGCCCCGCAGACCGGACAATAGAGGACCTTCCCGAACCCGATGCCTATGGAAACCCTGAGATCCTCCCCGTTCTCACGCCCGATGGAGCGGCCGCGAACCAGAATCCTGGACGCCAGGGCCGCTTCGAGAGCCGACGGGCTGTCCGGGAAGGCTGCGGAGATATTGTCGGCCTCCGTCCTGCAGCCAACGCACCCATGCCTCTTCAGGACGGGCATGACGAGCTCGCGGGCTTCGAACAGCCCTGCAAGGTACCTCTCGATCCCCAGCTTCCTCGTGATTCTCGTGAAGCCGCAGCAGTCGAGCACCATCACGGCCAGCTCGGCGCCGAACCTGCTCCACAGGTCCGTGCTGATCGTCTCGATCGGCTCTCCGCTGCCGAGCATGCTGCCGAGCCGGGCGAAGAGAGGACCAGGGTCGCTCAAGGCTCCTCCTTCACTCATCACGGAGTCATCATAAGCCCCGGAGCGAGGATGAGAAAAGGCCCGGGGAGCGATGCCCCCGGGCCCGATCCCGATGATCTCCGGTGCCCGCTGCTACTGGCCGACCTCGATCTTCATGGGCCCCGGCTGCCTGGATCTGGGCAGCACCAGCTCCAGGACACCGTTCCTGAGTGAGGCCGTTATGCCATCCTGGTCGATGTCCTCGACCACGGTGAAGGATCGGCGGAAGACCCCGGTGCCATAGCCTCTGTGAAGCAACTGGTAGCCTTCCGGCTCCCTGGCTCTCTGGTAGCCTGTGATCGTGAGGAGGCCCTTCTCGAGGGAGACGTCCAGGTCGCCCCTGGAGACACCGGGTACGTCACAGTACACGACGAGGGAGTCGGGTAGCTCGTAGATGCTCGTTGCGGGCACGAAGACGGGCAGATCCCTGGTCAGCTCCGCCCTCTCCTCGACCTGCTCGCCCGCCCCCTCCAGTCTCTCCTGCTTCTTCCTGGCGCTCATGAGGCAAGCCACCTTTCCATCCAGGAGCAGGCTGCTCCTGGCATCCCTGCTGTCATGACGACTCCACGGCTATGCGTCTCGGCCTGCTCTGCTCCGCCCTCGGAAGATGGAGCTCCAGAACTCCGTCGGCGCAGGTTGCCCTGGCCCTGTCCGCCTCGACCTCGTAGGGAAGGGAGATGCTCCTGGCGAAACAGGCAGCCTCGCTCTCCCTGCGATGACAGACGCAGTCGGGAGAGGAGTGCTCCGGGCAGCTCCTTTCGCCCTTGAGGGTAAGCGAGCCGGACTGAATGGAGATATCGAGATGCTCGGGATCTACCCCGGGGATCTCCGCGGTGACCAGCACCTCGTCGCCGTTGCTCCAGACGTTGACGGGCGGATAGGCCTCCGAAGGGGCCAATCCATCCATCAGCCTTCCCAGCTCGCCCTGCATGGCCCTGATCCATGGCCAGGAATCCGAAGGCCAGCCGGGCCTCTTCAGGTATCGGATCATCGTCGAACCTCCAGTTCCCGCTTGGCCCATTCCGGGCTATCCGCAGATCAGCACAGCAAAGGTCATGCCAGTTGCGGGCAGGGCATGCCTGGCTCAAGAGGCTTTTCTGCAATACATTACGATTTCAAGGGGAAGGAGCGACTGAGCTTGGGGGAAGCTCTGCGCCAGATTGGCGCGGAGGATCAGTCCAGGATGGTCACCAGCCTGCCAACCACGACATCCCCTCTTCGAGCGGTGAGCAGGTAGACCCCTGCCGGCACTCTGCGCCCTCCGGGCATGACCCCCTCCCACCTTACGGCGCAGGGGTTCTGTATGGAGGTTCTCCAGAGCAGCCGCCCGGCCAGGTCGAGGACGGAGATCTCCGTCTCGCAGCCGAACGGAGTGTTGCTGAAGTCCACGAAGAAGGAGATCGGGGCATCCCTGCCGGCAGGATTGGGCCAGGGCGGGTCCATCCTGAGGGCAGCAGGAGGGATCGGTGCGTCCGGGGCCACTCCGAGGACCTGGAGCGCCGGGTCTCCGAAAAGAGCCCAGGACATCATCACCTGGAAGGTCCTGTCGGCTCCCCCGTGCATCAGGGGGACCCTCTGGTCCCTGGCTGAGGTGAAGGCGTCACCGAGCGTCGGAGCGTGGTTGCGGAACACCTGCCTGGTGGTCAGGATGCACAGCCACTCGCTGACACCCATCTCCGGCCAGAAGCCTTCCCAGCCGAAGGTGGTATTGAACATCACTGCCGCCGCACCCCCGTCGGGGTTGTGCAGCAGCGCCTCGGCGCAGCAGATGGAGTCGTGGAAGGCTCCGGGGCTGCAGGCGATGCTGAGGTGGATGCCGCTTCTCTCACCGTTGGTCAGGGTGTCGGCGATCCAGTTGGTCATCATGGAGTGCGGGGCCGTGTGCCAGTAGATGCCTCTGTTGTTGCCGTGCCCGCCGTAGTGGTTCCAGCCGGACCCGTCGGAGATGTACGAGATGTGGGTGTCGCTCCCGTCCGTGTCCTCCGCCGTCTCGTAGCTCTTGACGATCTCCCAGCCGGCGGGAAGCGCCACGGCGATGGAGTCGTTGACCTTCCCGGCATGGTACCCGATCTCGGCGAAGAGCATGCTGCCGCAGAGAACCGCCGTCTGCCGCCAGCTCCCCGGAGCAGGAGAGGAGGAGTAGCCGAGGGTCTTCGCAACGAAGGTCTCGCAGTCCTCGAGCGTCGAGAAGAGTGCCCTGCCGACGCTGATGTCGGAGTAGAAGTCTATGCTGTCCTCGGGCTGCCCGAAAACCCCGTCCCCGCTGGCGTCCCAGTCTCCGTCCAGATCGCAGAAGTAGAGCTCCGCGGGCGCGGTGTCTACCCATCCGTCGCACTCCGTGTGGACGTAGCGAACCGGAAGCACCTTCTCGTCTCCGGCGAGCAGCGCGTAGCGAAGGCCATCGCTCAGGAAACGGCCGGCGAGGTAGCTGCGCAGCTTCTCCGCATCATCCCGGCCGGGGCTCGACTCGACGATCTCCTGGATCGTGACGATCTCGGACGCCATGCCCTGCTGCTCGTGGAAGAGCGCGAGCGGGACGAGGGCGGATGCGAAGGCGCTGTCACACACGACGAGGTAGTCGACAGGGGCCCTCGATGAGCCCGAAGGCAACGGGACGGGAGCGAACCTGTCCAGGTCGCCGGGGTTGTCGATCCAGGACCGGATGAGCGTGCTGCCGAGCTCCACCTGGTGCTCGGTGAGGGCCGGCGCATGTCCTTCGCGCCAGTCGACAGTGACTGTCAGGCGCTCGCAGAGAGAGAGGTCTCCGGATGCAGGCAGGTAGATCCACGGCTGGACGACGAGTGAGGCTATCGTGAAACCGCCGCAGTTGCCCACGTGGCTCGCGATGAGGAGGTCCCCGGGATAGGGCTCGAGACTCCCGTACACGAGCTCGTCGTACCGGGAGCACTCGCCGGCACCTCCGGACCAGGGGTCGGGTGCGGCGCCTATGGGTGCGAGGGACCCGGCGGGCCCCACGGTGATGCCCCTCCCGATCTCTCTCGCCGATACCGGGGATACACCGAAGCACACGTTGCTGGCTCCGGCGGGAAGCACCAGCGCCAGTGATCTGGCCGGCAGAAGGGGTTCCCCCGGCGCTCCGGCCTGGAAGCAGCCGGCGAGCTCTACGAGACAGGCAGGCCCCCCGGAGATCGGGGCCACGACCACGGCTGCGGCGTCGAACGACAGGTCCAGCGTCATGCTGCCGCACAGCGCGTCCCCTCGCGGCAGGGCAGCCAGGAGGGCAAGCAGCGCAATAGCCGGGACCCCCGGAAGGCACCGGGAAGGAACACGGGAAGCGGCATGACCGGACATATCAGCGCAAGTATAAGCACCTCCATGCCCCTCCGGCACCATTGGCCCGGGCAGGGCGTCGTTGACCGCACCGATACCGGGTTCCTTATGTTTGCCGGGTGGCGAGTAGATCATCGTGCCCTCCGGGGACATGAACACGAGGAAGTCAGGAGACATCAATTGAAAACCAGGTTCGTCAGAGTCGTTCCATCCATTCCGGAGGAGCTGATTCCGCTCCAGGAGGTCGCCTACAACCTGTGGTGGACCTGGAGCCCCGGAGCTGTGGACCTCTTCCGCTACATAGACCCGGAGATATGGAACGAGACCGATCACAACGCCGTCCTGTTGCTGGGAAGGGTGAGTCAGAACAGGCTCGCCGAGCTGGCGGCGGACGCAGTCTTCCTGGCCAGGCTCAGACAGGTACGGCAGGATCTGAGCGACTACCTGGAGAGGCCGACCTGGTATGACAGCGTTGCCGGCAAAGAGAAGCTTCCCGAGGACTTCCTCATCGCGACCTTTTCCGCCGAGTTCGGCGTCCACGAGAGCCTCCCCATCTACTCGGGAGGGCTCGGCATACTGGCCGGTGACACCCTCAAGAGCGTGAGCGAGCTTGGTCTGCCCATGGTCGGCGTCTCTCTGCTCTACAGGCAGGGTTACTTCAAGCAATACCTCAACAGCGACGGATGGCAGCAGGAGAAGTACTTCGTCAACGACTACTCCAACACGCCGGTCAACCCCGTCCTGGACGAGTCGGGCGACCCGGTGCGCGTGATGGTGCCCATGGGCGCAGGCCAGGTGGGAGCCCAGGTCTGGGAGGTGAGGATAGGTCGCACCTCGCTCTACCTGCTCGACACCAACATAGAGACCAACGATCCGGAGGACCGCGAGATCACGGGGCAGCTCTACGGCGGCGACCGCAGGATGAGGATCAGACAGGAGATACTGCTTGGCATGGGCGGAGTGAGGGCCCTCAGCGCGATCGGCCGGGATCCCTCGATCACTCACATCAACGAAGGGCACTCCGCCTTCCTGATACTCGAGAGGATAGGCCAGCTCACCAGGCGTGGCCTCTCGTTCGAAGAGGCCAGGGGAATAGTAGCGGCGAGCTGTGTCTTCACCACTCACACTCCCGTGCCGGCCGGCAACGAGGAGTTCGATCCCTCCCTGGTCGAGGAGTACCTTGGCCCGGTGAGAGAGGAGCTCGGGCTGACGCAGGACCAGTTCCTTGCGCTCGGACGCACCAACGGCAACCATTGCTTCTCCATGACGGCGTTCGCTCTCAGGATGACCGACTGGAGGAACGGAGTGAGCGAGCTCCACGGCAGAGAGGCGAGGAAGATGTGGATGGATGTCTGGCCCGGGCTTCCCGAGGACGACATCCCCATCGAGCACGTGACGAACGGAGTCCACGCGGACTCCTGGATCTCGGACGAGATGTCGCGGCTCCTCGACAGGTACGTCGGGCCGAGATGGCCCTCGACCCCTCTTCAGGAGGCCTTCTGGACGAGGCTGGAGAAGATACCGGGGCCCGAGCTCTGGAACAGCCACGAGCGTCTGAGGGAGCGGATGGTCACCTTCGCGAGAGAGCGCTGGAGCAGGCAGATAGCACGGTGGGGCGTCCATCTGCCCAGAATGGACGAGGTCCCGGTGCTCAACCCCGAGGTCCTCACCATCGGCTTTGCCAGGAGAGTGGCCGCATACAAGCGCGCCAACCTCCTGCTGGACGACGAGGAGAGGTTGTCCAGCCTTCTGAACCACCCCGGCCATCCAGTCCAGCTCGTTTTCGCAGGCAAGGCCCACCCTCACGACTCGGAGGGGAAGGAGCTCATCAGCAGGATCGTCCATCTCTGCCTGCGGGAGGGTTTCTACGGGAAGATCGTCTACCTCGAGGACTACAACATGGACATGGCGAGGCACCTCGTTCAGGGAGTGGACCTCTGGCTCAACACCCCTGTCAGGCCGATGGAAGCCAGCGGAACGAGCGGCATGAAGGCGTCACTCAACGGGGTGCTGAACTGCAGCATCCTCGACGGCTGGTGGGACGAGGCCTACAGCCCCGACGCGGGCTGGGCGATCGGCAGGGGGGAGACCTACGACGACCCGGAGCTGAGGGACGGCATCGAGGCCCGCGCTCTCTACGACAGGCTCGAGAACGAGATAGCGCCGCTCTTCTATGACAGGGGCAGGGACGGCCTTCCGAGGAAGTGGCTCGCCCTGATGGTGAACTCGATGACGAGGCACTGCCCGAGGTTCAACATGAACAGAATGCTCGCCGAGTACTTCCAGCGCTTCTACCTTCCCTCCTTCCGCCGCCTGGACCTGCTGACGGGGCAGGACATGAAGGCAGCCAGGGAGCTTGCCGACTGGAAGCAGAAGCTGCGCATGGCCTGGGGCGACCTCAGGATCCTCGAGGTGGAGTCGCCGTCCGAGGAGGGAAACACCATGGCTTTCGGGTCCGAGCTTCCGGTAAGAGCGAGGCTGGCTGCTCCGGGGCTCGGACCGGAGGACCTTGCCGTGGAGGTCCACTTCGGCCGCGAGTCCGAGACGGGCGGGATACGGGAAGCCCACGTAGCCAGACTCGATCACGCGGAAACCGGGAAGGACTCGGAGCTCGTCTTCGACGGAGGCATCCAGTGCACGGAATCGGGGCGGATGGGATACACGATAAGGGTACTCCCGGCACACCCCGTCTTCGGCACCCTCATCGAGCCGGGCCTGATCACCTGGTGGGAATAGCGTCGGAGCCCGGGGCGGTCAGGGAGCCCCGGAGAGCCTCTGCCTTATCTGCGTTGCAGCTTCCGAGACAGACTTGAGGACGGCCTTGGCAACGCTCTTGCGCTTGAGCATCCCTCCACCCGATACCCTGGCCATGTAGCTCTCCAGGGCCGTCAGCTCGGCCTCTCCACCACATTCGCCGAGCATGGACGCCGCCTGCGCCGTGAGCTCGGGATCGCCGAAGGGAAGCGCGTCTTCCCCCTCGAACCTCGACGCCAGGAACTCCCTGACCTCCTCGCTATCCAGCAGCCACTCGATGCCGTCGAGGAACTCGGCCCACATGTCGGGACGGCTGCGGTATGCCTCGATGATCGCCCCGGCGAGGCCGGTCTTGAATCTCGCCTCCTTGACCGCGATGTCGAGAGCTGCCTTTGCAACCTCGACGGACCTGTCGTTCAGCATGCGGAGCGAGAGCATCAGGGACTTCTGCTGGGAGACGCTTGCCAGAGCCAGGAGCGACCTGTGCCTGATCCTCTCGTCCGGATCGGAGCAGAGCTGCACCAGCACCTCCTCGCTGGAGGGGGACTGGAGCTCCGCGAGTATGCCCATGACGTTCCTCGCGACATACCATTCGTCGTCTACCAGGGCGAGAGTCTCAGGGTCTCTCTGGGTCTCGTAGCGAAGCGGCAGCCTCATCAGCCTTCCATGGAGCTGCGGCAGCGCCCGGTTCCCCAGGGCCTTGAGGATCCTGTAGGCCCTTGCCCTCCTCTTGATGTCCGGCTCCAGGAAGATGTCCAGCAGATGGGCGATCAGGTTCTTGAGCGGTAGAACGGCGGCCAGGATCTCGGCTTCCCTGGCGATGACCTCGTTGTGGGAGAGCAGCCTCTGCAGGAGCGCTTCCGCAACCTCGGGCGTGTCTATCCTCCGGCCTGCCTCGGCCAGAGCCCTTCTGCGGGCCGATGCGATGTCCGGTTCCTCGGAGACCGCTCCATCCTGGGTCTTGAGTATCCTGGCGGGAATCTCCGCCGAGGCCAGCTTGCCCCTGGAGATGAGCCTCTCGAGAAGAGTCCCGGTCGCGCTTATGGCAGCGAAGAGGCAGTCGGGGCTGTCCTCACCCCGCAGCTTCTCGGTGACCGCCTCGAGAAGCTGCATGACGGTATTGTCCTTGTTCCTCTCCACGGCGATCAGGGCGAAGCCCATGAGCTTCTCGACGGCCTCGAGCCGAACGTCCTCGTCTTTCGAGGACAGGTCTCTGAGTCGTGCCTTGATGATCCGCCTGACCGCGCTCCATGCCATGTCCCGCTGAACATCCCGCCTCGAGAGAAGGCCCTTCTCGAGTATGGAAGGGTCGAGAGCCGCGACGAAGCCCGCGAGCAGGTTCCTCTGCCTGTCCACACCGGAGCCGGCATCCTGAAGCACCTTCTTCAGAGCCTCGCCGACCTTCTCGTTGGGGAGGTCCCTCAGGCTGTCCCCTCTCTCGAGCCTCTCTACCAGCTCGCCGAAAATCACGTCCTCGAGGGCTGTCTCCTCGGGGCTCGAGGCCTGGCCCACCACCGTGCCGTCCTCCGAGACGAGAGCGTAGTGGAACTGGTCTATCGTGATGTGGTCGACCTCGCGGCGCTCCAGGAGCTTCTGGATCCCTCCGTGCTCCCTGATGTAGATCGGAGACTTGTTGAAGACCGAGGCGAACCTGAGCACGTCGTCGGAGCCGACCCCCGGATGCAGGCTGACGCTGTTGACGTTCCGGTCGTTGAGGTCCTTCACGAACGTCTCGATCGCCCTGCTCTTCTTGCGGATCTGGGTCTCGTTGACCATCAGGTCGCCCCCCATGACCGTGAGGGTGACCATCGGGCTGCCGGTAAGCAGTTGATCGAGCAGGCTCATGAAGGAATCGACGGAAGGCTGGATGGCCGGGTGCCCGGGAGGGTACATGCCTATCGACCTGACGATGAACCCGAACCTCTTCACCAGGTTCTCAGCGAGTCTGTTGGCCATTGCCTGGGACATGGTCGCCCCCGCCGCCCTGCGGGAGGACATGTTGCCGCCAGAGGACAGGTTGGGCAATATGGAGTCGTTCAGCCTGAACTCCCACATGCTCTCGCCAACCTCGAGGAAGTCGAGCTCGGAGAGGATCTCCGCGAGAACCCTCCTGCTGCTGACCGGGTAGCCCGTGGTCTCGACCTCGAGCTTCGTGCTGCCGGGCTGGACGGACTTCAGGACCCTGAGCGCGGCCGTGGAGGCCGTTGCCTGGAGTATGGGAGAGGACTGATCCTGCTCCTCCTGGATCAGGAGGAACTGGATCTCGAGAAGCAGAGAGATCTTGGCCCTGGCGAACGGGCGCTCACCGGGAGAGAGCTTCCCGAAGCGTGTCAGGGTGTCGTCCAGAGGCGGCCGGTCTTTCAGGACGAGCTCCCGCGTCTGGCGCCAGAGGCCCTCGGGAAGCTCCGACTCGAGGGTGGGAAGCTCGAGAAGGTACAGGAAGAGCTGGCCCATCTCGGCCCTCTTCCGGACAGCATCGTCCGCGAAGGCCAGGAGGCTGGAGATCGAAGCCGGGTCGAGCTCCGCCATCCTGCGGGAGAGCATGCCTCTCCTGGCGCTCTCGTCGCTGGCGTTGGCTAGAGCCTGGACGAGCCTCTCTGCGAGCCGTTCGGCTGTCGTCTCCTCGGCCAAACAGTCCCTCCCGAGCGGGAAGACAATGTGGCTGCAATGTACGAATCTATCCCATGAGAGCACCCGGACGCAATCCGGGTTGTCGAGCGCTCCTTGGCGCACTGGCCTCTTGACACCGTGGCTCGTGAGCCAGATGTCTCCACACTGTGCGGGAGCGGAAGGGGACTGGTGTCCCTCCCGGGCTTCAAACCCGGCGTCGGGTGCTCAAACCACCCTGGGTGGGTTCGATTCCCACACGTTCCCGCCAGTCCTTCCATCCGACCTGCTCTGCCTCAGTACCCGAACACGAGGACTTCCGACCCGAGTGAGCTCGTGACGAACAGCATGTCCCCCGGCGGCGTCGAGCAGAGACCGAACGGCCTGATGCCGGCCTCCATCGTTCCGAGGAGCTCCTGCTCCAGCACACCGAGGATGCCGATGGCATCGTCCGTGTAGCAGGTAACGCAGGCGAGCTCGCCGTTGGGCAGGGCAAGCAGCTCCGTCGGCCCTCCTGCGGCTGCGAACGAAGAGACGACCTCGTGCGTTGCGACATCGATCACGTAGACCCGGCTCCCGAGGTAGTCGCCTACCCAGACAGCGGAACCGTCGGCGGTGGAGCAGATGGCCTTCGGGTCGCTTCCGGCATCGAGGGTCGCGCCGATCGCCCCGTCCCCGGCGTCCACGACAGTCACAGTCCCGTCCAGTCTGTTGGTCACGTAGACTTGCTCACCGCTCCCCGGGCAGCAGACGCCCCATGGGCCGCGGCCCACCGCGATGGTATCGAGCACGGAAGGCGCCGCGCCGGCGTCCAGGACCAGCAGCTCGTCGCTGCCGTAGCAGGCAAGGTAGACTGGGCTCCCGGACGGA
>JAFGKQ010000051.1 GCA_016928495.1 Candidatus Fermentibacterales bacterium | reverse complement strand
TCTTCCGTCGGCGGCTCCGCCTTGCTCAGCGAGAGCTTGCCTGACCTGCTTGGCCGTCTGTAGCTTACATGCTGGCCGGAGCCCCGGTGGGGGCAAGGAGGGGAGTCTGCCCTGAGAACGAGCGGTATCGAGATAACGGTCGAGAGCAAGGGCTTCTCCGATGTGATCGACATCACGGGGGATGTCCGTCGCGTGGTCTGCGATTCCGGAGTGGAGTCGGGCCTGGTGTGCGTTGCCGTGATAGGCTCCACGGCTTCCATCACCACCATCGAGTACGAGCCCGCGCTGGTCGAGGATTGCAGGGACTTCCTCGACGGGCTGGCGCCTTCCTCCATGGCCACGAGACATTCGAGAACCTGGGGGGACGACAACGGCTTCTCGCACCTCCGGGCCTCGCTGATGGGGCCGTCCATCACCATCCCGGTCAGCGCGGGAAGCCCCGTCCTGGGCACCTGGCAGCAGGTGGTCGTCGTCGATCACGACAACCGGCCCAGAACCAGGCGGGTCTTCATCCAGGTGATGGGGAGCCCATGAGCCAGCGCTCGAAGCCCACTACCGCCGGCGGACAAGGGGAGGCCGTCTCCCGTCTGCTGTCCGTGCTGTCCTCGGCCGGAAGCCCCGAGGAGGCCGGCCGCGCCGCTTGCGAGGCCGTGAGCGCCCTGACCGGGGCAGCCGTGGTTGCGGTCTACGCAAGAGCCTCCGGCGAGACCCCATCGGTTCTGCTGCTTCTCCACGGGCTTCCTGGAGAGAAGGGACCGGACCTACCGGAGTCCGTGAGGATGGAGCCTGGCGGCGGGCTGTCGCCAGGGCTCCCCGAGGGGCTGTCCAGGTTCTATCTGGGCGAGACGGACGTACCCATCGGTCTTCTCCTCCTCGCCGAAGGGCACGACCCGGGCCCGGTGGGACCCCTGCTCTCGGCTACGCTTCGACGCATCGAGGCGGAGAGGGCCCTGGCCGACAGCAGGGGCAGGCTCCGCGCACTCCTGGAGCAGAGCAGCGACGGCATATGGTGCTACGAGCTGGAGGAGCCCGTCTCCATCGATCTGCCCGTCGATGAACAGATCAGACTGATAGACAGGCACTCCGTGCTGGCCGAATGCAGCGACTCGCTGGCCCGGATGTATGGACGGGAGAGCGGCAGCGTCATGCTCGGACAGAGGCGCACCGACAGCTTTGGCGACCCCGTCCGGCTCGGCTACCTCAGGAGCTTCATCGAGAACGGCTACAGGATAGACGGAGCCGAGACTGTCGAGGAAGCTGCCGACGGAGCGCCCCGCTACTTCCTCAACAGCCTGGTCGGGTCGGTGAAAGACGGCAGGCTGGTCAGACTCTGGGGCATGCAGAGGGACATCACCGGTCAGCGTATCGCCACTCTGGAGGCCCGGGACCGCGAGAAGCGGCTCCTCGGCTATTCGAGGAAGCTCATCGAGCTCTCGGGCCACCTCCGGAGAGAGGAGCCCGACCTGGCAGCGTTGTCCGGTCTCGTCTGCTCCGGAGCCATGGAGGCGACGGGACTCGACAACGTCTCCGTCTGGGTGTTCGAGGAGTCGGGAACGGAAGTGGCGGCGAGGCCGCTCGCGTTCTGCGGAGACAGCCCGCCGACCTCAGGCGCCCCCGCCATCATCAGCCCTTCCGAGATGGAGAGCCTCCGTGGCCAGAGGGTTCTGCGGCTCCTGACGGACGCTTCCGGGATGCAGGACTCCCCGGGATCGCTAGGAGCCCTGGTCCTGTCCCGGTCATCATCGGCGGTCATCTGCCCGGTCCTCGTGGGCGGCGGCATCAGAGGGGCCCTGGTTCTCGAGGGCTCCAGGGACGAGTTGAGGGCGGGCTTCGAGGACGAGAGCTTCTTCACTGGCCTGGCGGACATCGTGTCCGGCGGCATCGAGTCAGGGGAGACGGCCAGAGCGAGGCTCATGCAGTCCTGCGTGTACAGGATCGCGGACGCTGCGCTCTCGACGCGCCAGTTGGACGAGCTGTTCGAGTCCATCCACGCGATCGTCGCCGACGTCATGTCCGCCGAGAACGTCTACATCGCCCTCTATGACGAAGAGACGGGGATGCTGAGCTTCCCCTACATCGTCGACCGTCACGAGACGAGCATCGAGCCGAGGAAGGCATCCGGGGGGCTGACCGAGTACGTCATAAGGACGGGAAGGCCCCTACTGGCCACTGCGGAGACCTTCAGGCGGCTCGAGAGCGCCGGCGAGATAGAGATGTTCGGCGTCGAGCCCCGCAACTGGCTCGGGGTTCCGCTTCGCCTGCACGATCGCACCATAGGCGTTCTGGCGGTTCAGAGCTACGACGAGGAGTCGACCTACTCCGCGGATCAGGAGGAGATCCTCAGGTTCGTCTCCAACCAGATCGCCATGGCAATCGACAGGCGCCGCTCCTACGAGGCTGTCAGGAGGAGCGAGCAGCTCAACCGGGCTCTCGTGGAGCGCTCTCCTCTCGGCATATCCGTTCGCAGCAGGACCGGGAGGCTGCTCTACGCCAACGAAGCCTGGAAGAAGATCTGGGCCATGCCGGAGGAGCGTTACCTGCAGGACCTCTCACGCTCCAGGGAGGCCCTGCAGTTCGATGATCGTGATCGCTATCTGGGAAGGGGGCTCGATCGCCTCAGGAAGGTCTACGAGGAGGGCGGAGAGCTCTACATGCCCGAGCTCGAGCTGAGCGGCTCCAGGCCCGGGGGGGCCAGGTTCATCTCCCAGCACTTCTACGCCATCATGGACGACGAGGAGCGGGTGGACAGGGTAGTCATCCTCACCGAGGACATCACCCAGCGCAAGCAGGCGGAAGAGGCTCTCAGGGACAGCGAGCAGAAGCACAGGCTGCTGGTGGAGAAGGCGGGCGAGGGGATACTGATCATCCAGGACTCCATCATAAGGTTCGTGAACCCCTACATGACCAGGCTCACCGGGCTCAGCGCCGACGAGATCACGGGGAAGTGCTTCCTGGACTTCGTGGAGCCCTCCGAGAGGGAGGAGCTTCGAAGAAGATACGAGAACCGTGCGGAGAACAGGGAAGAGGCGGATCCGCTCGAGGTCACGATAATCGACAGTGAAGGCAGGAGGATCAGCTCAGAGGTCGCCATGGGCGTACTGGGATACGAGGGCCGGGCGGCGGAGCTCGTCATCATCAGGGACATCACCGAGCGCAAGCGAAGCGAGGAGAGCAGGAGGAAGCTCGAGGAGCAGATACGACATACCCAGAAGCTGGAGAGCCTCGGGGTGCTGGCCGGGGGCATCGCGCACGACTTCAACAACCTCCTCATAGGGATCATGGGCAACGCCGGTCTGGCACTGATGGAGATGTCTCCCGACTCGCCCGCCAGGAAGACCGTGGAGCGCATCGAGAAGGCATCCCTCAGGGCCGCCGAGCTGACGAACCAGCTCCTGGCCTACTCCGGCAAAGGCAAGTTCGTGGTCGAGCCCATCGACCTCTCGTCGCTCGTGGAGGAGATGGGGGATCTGCTGAGAGCTGCCCTATCGAAGAGCGCAGCGCTGGAGCTGGACCTGGCCGACTCCCTGCCGGCCTTCGAGGCCGATGGCACTCAGATCCGCCAGGTGGTCATGAACCTGATCATGAACGCTTCCGAGGCCCTGGGGGACAGCGCCGGGCACATAGTCCTCCGGACGGGCCGGGTTCACGCGGATGCCGAGCTTCTGAGCAGGGCGTTCCTCTCCGAGGGAGCGGAGGAGGGGGAGTACGTCTTCCTGGAGGTCGAGGACGACGGGTGCGGGATAGAGCCGGGGACGCTCAGCCGTGTCTTCGACCCGTTCTACACCACGAAGTTCGCGGGGCGAGGACTGGGGCTCGCGGCGGTTCTCGGGGTGGTGCGGGGGCACAGAGGGGCCATCTTCGTCGGCAGCTCACCCGGCAAGGGAAGCAGCTTCAGGGTGCTCTTCAGGTGCAGTGCGCAGCGGGAGCCGGAACCTGCAGCCCGGGAGGTGCGGACGGCCATGCCCAGCCCCGGCGGGGGCATCGCGGCTCCCGGCGAGCACCTCGTCCTTGTGGTCGATGACGAGGAAGAGGTGAGGGATACCGCCAGGCAGATACTCAAGCGCTTCGGCCTCGCGGTGGTTACCGCTTCTGACGGCAGGGAGGGTCTCGACGTCTACCGCAGGCGCTGGCGCGAGATATCCGTCGTCCTTCTCGACATGACGATGCCAGGGATGAGCGGAGAGCAGGCGCTGATCGCCATGCGCGAGATCAACCCTTCGGCGAGAGTCCTTCTCACCAGCGGCTACTCCGAGCAGCATGCCGTTGCACAGCTCAACTCGAAGAGCGTTTCGGGCTTCATCCAGAAGCCATATCGTCCCGCCGAGCTGGTAGAGAGGATCCGGGCCATACTCGGCGACGAGAGCAGACGGAACTGAGCTGGGGACGGGCGCTATCGCCTCACACGATCCGAGACCAGTGCCAGGGCGTTATGACCCTGGCTCGAAGGGCATTGGAGGGCCAATGCCCGGGCATCGTAGTCCTGGCTCGAAGGGCATTGGAGGGCCAATGCCAGGGCATGGTAGTCCTGGCTCGAAGGGCATTGGAGGGCCAAT
>JAFGKQ010000050.1 GCA_016928495.1 Candidatus Fermentibacterales bacterium | reverse complement strand
GGCTGGGCTGGAAGGGAAGGTGGGCCATGTAGAAGAGGACCTCGTTGGGCCTGTACGGGGCTCCGGAAGCCGGGAATCCGGCCATGCCACTGGGGTACATGGTGTCCCTCACGATCGCGCCGGCCGCCGCGTGATCCGGATGCAGGTCCTCCCACCATGGAGCAAGGACGAGGACAGGCCTGTAGCGGCGGATGATAGCGACGAGCGCGGACCTGTTGTCCAGTGTGTTCTCGAGCCTCGTGTCCCCCATGTCCAGGCACATCCTGTCCGCGACTCCCAACACGGAGGCGGCCTGCTCCGCCTCCCGCAACCTCTCCTCGGGGGTGCCCCTGCTGCCGCCCTCTCCCCTCGTGAGGTCCAGAATGAAGACGGTCCTGCCCCTTGCGGCCAGACCCGCCACCGTTCCGCCAACGCTGATGTCGACGTCGTCCGGATGAGCGCCGATGGCGAGAACGTCCACTCCGCTGCTCCGGCTCGTGCTGCTAGTGCTCATCTCCGCCCTCCGTGCCCGGGGATGCGGCTCGGTGGCCAGTCCCGGGCGACAGTACGACATGACCGGGCTCGAGAGGCAGGAAGGCCTCCATCAGATCGTCCGGCAGGCCGGGCCCGAACCTGGCCAGCTGTTCGACAACGCTGGTTGCCCTCTCCTGCGGAGAGCCGCCCGGAAGCACCGCTCGACGGATGCTCTCGACGTCCCTGGCCGCGATCCCCCTCTTCTCCCGCTGCTCATCCTCCAGCCTCCTCACGATGTAGTCGATGTTGTGCTCCAGGGAGCCGCGCCTCTTGCCGATCCAGCCTTGCCCGAGACCGCTGTGCTCTATCGAGTCCAGCAGCTCCGTCAGTCCTGCGCGCGCTTCCAGCAGCCCTGCGGCGAACCCGCTCCGATCATCGCCGCGGCCCATGCGGCCCGGCTCCGCAGCACCGTCCCGGGCGAGAGCGAGCAGATCGGATGCGGAGGCAGCGCCGCATCTTCTCGCCTTCTCCAGCAGGGAGGGCTCCAGAAGGGTTGCGGATGGCCTGGGGCAGAGCATGCTCCGTCCTATGCCGGCGGCCCTGTAGACGGGATCGAGCTGCCAGCCGTAGAGAAGCTCCGCCTGCCCTCCGAGGTAGGCGGCGACGGGAACGCAGGCATCCTGGACGAGGCACCTGAGTCCCGCCCCGGGTGAGAAGGACCTCGGCCTCTCCCTTATCTCGCACGCCATCTCTTCCGGTGAGAGCGCTCTCCGGGCGGATGGCAGGAGCAGCCCCCTCTCCCGGCTCTCACACAGCCGCCTGAAGCCGCTGTCGTCCACCTCGAAGAAGCCGAGGTCGGCCAGGGGAGGCTCGAGGCCTGCCGCCCTGAGAGCCTCGCCTCCCCTCGCCAGCTCCCTCTCGAGGTCCGGATGCATCTCCACCAGCGAAGCCAGCACCGGGGATGTGAGAGGTCTGATGTCGATGGCGTCGATGAAGACGAGCTGTCGCGCCCTCCCGCCGCTCGATTCCAGCACGCCCCGCAGCAGGGTCGCGAACAGGCTCGTGAAGGACCTGAAGTCGCACTCCGAGACCAGATCCAGCAGCCACTGCCTGAAGTCGTTCTGCGGAACCAGCTCGGAGATGCTGCGCAGGATCGGCTCTCTGGAGCCGGAGGTGTCGACGCTCCCGACCTGCGGTATGCGTCCGCGCTCGAGCCTGGACGGACCGGCCCCGGAGGAGATGCGTCTGCCGAACAGGCTGCAACGGTCGGTCTCCAGGATGTCGTGGTCCTCGCTGGCAATCCAGAAGGCCGGCACGGCCTGCGCGATGCCGGCTCGCGAGGCGAGAAGGATCGTGCCAAGGGCCTTGAAGAGGTTGTAGAGAGGCCCGCCCAGGAGAACTGGCTGGTGCCCGGCGAGGACGAGGCTGGCCCCGCCCGCGATGCTCCTGACGGCGCCCTTCTCCACCGGGCAGCCCAATCTCTCCCCTGTCGCCGCGAGAAGCCCTGCCAGGGCCTTGCGGTCGGTGAAGCCGCTCGAGCTGGGAGCCAGGGGCGCTTCGGTATCGAAGAGCGGGAAGCTCCCCGATACCAGAGGATGGGAATCGGAGATCATCCCCAGGAGCGACCGCGGCCCGAACCAGGGGTGAAGCGAGAAGCTCACGCTGCCAGTGAGCGATCCAGCGCCGGCACCATCCCCCGTCATGGGCACCGCTGGCTCCTGGTCCCGACGGCGATCATGCGCCGGCTCCCCTGCTCCAGAGGGCTTCCGTCGTACCAGCCGAGCAGCCTCGGAGTCCCGAGCCCGGAGCCAACGAACATGGACGCCATCTCCTCGGGCTGGTAGAGACGGACGCTCTCGGTGTAGTCTTCGAGGGGCTCACCACCCCCCCGGCGCACCCTGACCCTCTTGACCACCCTGTTGCCGTCGAGCGCTCTTTCCTCCAGCACCTCGTAGCCCATCCTGACGAACCTGCTGGCGGGTATGAGGTTGCTCCTGAGCCATGCCGGGTTGATGTGGTCGACGACCAGTACTCCTCCCGGTCTCAGGCATGAGGCCATCTCCATCATGACGTGTGCGTTCAGCGAGTCCTCCAGGAAGTAGCCGAAGCTGGTGAAGAGGCTCGTCACCAGGTCGAAGCGGGGGGCGAAGGGGATGGCCCGCATGTCCGCCCTGACCAGTCGCCCGCTGAGCCCCTTCCTGCCGCGTGCCCTCTCGAGCAGCCAGGGCGAGAGATCCAGTCCCCAGGCCTCCCGGCACTTCTCGAGCAGGGCTTCCAGGTGCCTCCCGTCACCGCATCCCACATCGAGGACCCTCTCATCGCCTCTCAGGCCGAGGAACGCGAGCAGGTGCCCGACCTCCTGTCTCGCCGAGCCGCGGTCACGGTGCCCGTAGACGAGGCGGTAGGCCGGCCCGAACGCCTCTTCCGGCCATCTGTCGTGCTCTGTCGTCCCCTTCCGGGAACTCACGCAGGTCATGGACTCCCTTCCCGTGTCCTCTCGAGGCTTGTCACGACCCTCGGGCGCCTTCAGAATCTACTGGTCGTCGCAGGCCGCAGGCCAACCCGTGTCGGGGAGGTTCGATGGGGCTCAACAGGACGGTCAGGAGGATCCTCAGGCCTGTCCGCAGGTTCCTCAGGGAATACCGGATCGCGAAGCTCCTGCTCGCCATTCTCGTTATCTGGCTCCTCGGTGCTCTCCTTCTCTTCTCGTTCGAGGGCCGCGTCAACCCCGAGTTCGACAGCTTCCCGTCTTCCCTGTGGAACATCGCGGTCTACCTCTTCAGCGGC
>JAFGKQ010000049.1 GCA_016928495.1 Candidatus Fermentibacterales bacterium | reverse complement strand
GGATCTGGGTCCTTGCGGCGACCAGGACGATCCCGCCGGCACCGAAGATGGCACCCTCCAGCTCGATCTCCGCATGCCCGTCACGCAAGGAGACGCTTTCCACTCTCAGGTCCTCACCCGTCCAGGCGTTCCCCTCGTCCTGGATCATGGCGTTGAGGGCGGCCTCGAGTCTCGCCTCCGGGGCCTGCTCGATCTGCTCCAGGGACTCCATGGGCGCCAGCACCAGGATGTCCTCGAGCACCACCACGCTGCCCTCCGGAAGCTCCTCCCCGTCGGTCTCGACGAAGGCGTAGTAGATAACCGGAGAGGGTGGCGGGGGGCCACCTGCCGCGTTCTGGGCGAGCGCTGCGCAGGACGCGACCGACAGCAGGGCAAGGCAGGATGTCAGCGTCACAGAAAGGCTCCTCAAGCGCACAGAGTTATGGGGACACATCACTTATCTCCTATCATGCATTCATGGTGAGACAGCACTCGTCTCAGCAACCCGCACTTTGGCTCAGGGATGATGGAGCGGACAGAGGTGCCGGTCAACGGCGGGAGTTATGGGGACACATCACCTATCTCCCGGAGCCGTGTGTCATGCCATGTGTATACAGGAGGTGGCTCTGCCCGTGCTGCGGTACGGCTCCTCAGAGCAGAGATAAGTGATGTGTCCCCATAACTAGGGCGCGGTGGCCGTGTAGCCGTACTGCCGGGCCTTCGCGTAGTCCTCCGCGGCGGCCTCGTGCCGGCCCAGAGCTTCCTCGGCCAGGGCCCTGCCGTAGTAGGCCTCGGCATAGGCGGGGTCGAGGCCTATGGCCAGCGAGTAGTCCTCCAGCGCCTCGGTGTAGCGGCCCAGCTCCAGGGACAGGATGTGCGCCCGCGTGCAAGGGAGAAACGCCAGATCGGGCCTGATCTCGATTGCGGCGTCGAGGTCCTCGAGGGCACGGTCGAGATCGCCGAGCGTTACGGCGTAGAGCTTGCTCCGGTTGACCAGGGCCTGCCAGAGCCCCGGGTCCAGCTCCAGAGCCCTGTCCCAGTCGGCCAGGGCGGCTTCGTAGTCGCCCAGGACATCCTCCTGGATGTTGCCCCTGTTGCAGTAGGCGGCGGCGTGCTCCGGATCCAGCTCGATCGCCCTGTCGTAGTCGGCGAGGGCGAGCTCCATCTCTCCGAGACCGTCAGCATAGACAACAGCGCGGTTGTAGTAGACCTCGGCATCATCGGGGTTCAGCTCTTCGGCTCTGTTCAGGTCCGCGACGGCCGCCTCGTACTCACCCAGCGCACCGAGCGCGGTCCCTCGCCACATGAAGCCCGCATAGTCCGCATCCCCGATCTCGGTCGATCTGTCGAAGTCCGCGAAGGCGGCCTCCGCGTCACCGAGCTCCCAGAACAGCATGCCCCTCCAGAGAACGGCGTAATAGTTCTCTTCATCGAGCTCGATGGCCCTGCTGAGGTCGGCGAGAGCCGAACGGTGGTTCCAGAGCTTGTAGAAGACCGACCCCCTGAAAGTGAAGGCGCTGCTCCAGTGGTCGTTCAGCTCGATGGCCCTGTCGAGGTCGGCAAGGGCGAGGTCGAGCTCACCCTTCGTAATGTGGTAATGGCCCCTCCAGGTGTAGGCGTAGTAGGCTTCCGGATCGAGCTCGATGGCCCTGCTGAAGTCTGCGGCGGCATCCTCGGGGCGCACAGGGAGCAGCAGACGCCCCCTGATGTAGTGGCACCACGCAAACCCCGGCTCGGTCTCGATGGCCATCTCGGCCAGCTGGAGGGGGTCTCCCGAGCCTGTCGAAAGGGCTACCGCCGCCAGGCCGGCGTAGGCCCTGCCGTAAGCGGGATCCAGCTCCAGGGCGGTGCGGAAGTCATCCGTCGCCCGTTCGTACTCCTCCAGGCCGAGATTGGTCCGGCCACGCAGGAAGTAGGCTTCCGGGGAGGCCGGATCCAGCTCGATGGCCTCGTCGCAGGCGGCCAGGGCTTCCTCCCAGTTGACCGAGTCGATCAGTTCTTGTGCCTGATCGCACAGAGCCGCGACCTCGGCATCGGTGCCGTAGGCGGCGGCAGAGAGAGCCAGAGCCGAGGCGAAGACCAGAGAGCGTACCGCAGGAAAGGACACGATTCCCCCCATTCTGCTGTCAGGATGCCCCACTGAGCCATCCCCGATTGGATGGCAGTAACCGGAGCATGATGGGCGACGCCGGATCGGGCAAGGCCTGCCGGGCTCGTCCCGGCATTGCCATCGGCCGCCGGTCTGGCGATAGATGTGAGTCCCTGTTCCGCTGTCGGCTCTGGTGCCGCAAACACCGAGAGGCCTGTGATGACCGTAGTCAGCCCTGGGCTGGAGATCGAGCGCATCCGCGGCTGCCTTCTGGGTGGCGCCGTGGGGGATGCCCTTGGCTGGCCCGTGGAGTTCCAGTCGCTCGGACAGATCAGGCGCACGTTCGGCACCCAAGGGGTGACGGCCCCGGTCGAGTCCCCCGCAGGCGTTTTCGAGGTCTCCGACGACACCCAGATGACCCTGTTCACCGCGGAGGGCATCCTTCGAGCAAGGAGAGCGGGCTACCCGGACCAGAGCCGGGAGACCATCGAGGAGGTCAGCAAGGCCTACGGAAGGTGGCTCTACACCCAGGGCTTCAAGGAGGCGTTGGACCCGTCCGGGCTGGACGGCTGGCTGATCGAGATCCCCGAGCTGTTCAACCAGCGCGCTCCGGGCCAGACCTGCCTGGGTGCGCTGCTCGAGGGAAGGGCCTATGACGACAGCAAGGGCTGTGGGGGCATCATGAGGGTTGCTCCCGTGGGACTGCTGCACGATTCGCCTATGGTGCCGGCCTGCCTGATAGCCGACATCACACATGGGCACCCGACCGGCTACCTCTCTGCCGGCTGCTTCGCCCTGATCATCAGACTGATCGCCGAGGGCGCCACGGTGCAGGAGGCCGCACGCGCGGCCTGCGATGTAGTGATAAGGAGCGAGGGCAGTCTGGAGGTCGCCGGCGCCATTCATGTAGCCCTCGAGCTTGCCGGCAGGACCACTCATCCCGGTCCCTCGCACGTAGAGAGCCTGGGTGCGGGCTGGGTTGCGGAGGAGGCCCTTGCTATCGCGCTATTCTGCTCTCTGAAGGCCGGGAGCTTCGAGGAGGGCGTTCTGCTGGCGGTGAACCACTCCGGGGACAGCGACAGCACCGGAGCGCTGACGGGCAGCATCCTGGGCTGCCTGATGGGCCCGGGCTCCATACCGTCAGCATGGCTGGAGAAGCTGGAGCTGAGGTTGGCGATCGAGCGCATCGCGGGAGAGATCGCCAGCTGCCGGGAGCTCTGAACATCCCACAATTACGAGGGGGACGCAGGGATGCCTCTGATTCTGTCACTTCTGGTCGTCCTGGTATCCAAGGGTGCCTGGTCCTACCCTCCAGCGCCCGTGTGCGACCAGGTCGACGAGATCTTCGGGGTGCGGGTAGCCGATCCGTATCGCTGGCTGGAGGACGTCGACTCGGATGAGACGCTGGAGTGGGTAGCGGCCCAGAACGCGCTCTGGCGCGGCTTCGTGGAGGCCATCCCCGTGCTTGAGCCCATCCGCGACCGCCTGGAGGTCCTGCAGGACTTCCAGCGCTACTCGATGCCTCACCGGGAGGGAGACCTCTACTTCTTCTACGTCAACGAAGGGCTGCAGGAGCACTACCTGTACTGCTGCAGGGAGACGCTCGATGCCGAGCCGCGGGTCCTGATCGACCCGAACGGGTTTCCCCGGGAGAGGGCCCTGGCGCTTGCCGGAACCAGCGTCACCGACGACGGCAGCCTGCTCGCCTGGGCCACGAGCGAGAGCGGGTCGGACTGGACGACCTGGTACGTGATGGACGTGGAGACCAGGGCCGACCTGGGCGATACCATCCGCTGGAGCAAGGGATGGGTCGCCTGGAACGGCGACAACACGGGGCTCTACTACAGCAGGTACGACGAGCCGGAGCCGGGGCAGGAGTACATCGAGCTCAACGAGCTGGAAAGGGTCTTCTTCCACAGGCTGGGGACCGACCAGTCGCTGGACAGCCTGGTCTACGAGCGCCCCGACAGACCTGAATGGATGGTAGGCGCCTCCGAGAGCGAGGACCACCGCTACCTGCTGATCTGGGTCTGGGACTCGAGCCAGGTTCACAGGAGCGGGCTGTTCTACGTGGACCTGGAGTCGGAGGAGCGGCAGGTGGTCGAGCTGCTGTGCGACTTCGATGCTTTCTACTCCTGCGTAGGTAACGCGGGAGAGGTCTTCTACTTCGTTACGGATATGGATGCGCCGCACAACAGGATCATCTCGATAGACATCGCGCATCCGGAGAGAGAGAGCTGGCTCGAGATCGTGCCCGAGTCCGACCGGGTTCTCGAGAGCGCATCACTTCTGAACGGCAGCCGCTCCATGGTCCTCCAGTACACCTGGGAGGGATACAGCACTGTCGAGCTGCTCGACCTGGAGACCGGCGCCCGGAGAGAGCTGGGGCTACCCGGCAGGGGATCCGTCTGGGGCTTCGGAGGGCGCCAGGAGGATACCGAGACCTTCTACACGTTCACCTCGTTCCTGCATCCCGGCGAGATCTACCGGTACGACTTCGGGACCGGCGAGAGCACCATGCTCTGGGCGCCGGACATAGATGCCGACCTGTCCGTCTACGAGGAGAAGCAGGTCTTCTACGAGAGCTTCGACGGGACCATGGTGCCGATGTTCCTGGTCTACCCCAGGGGCATGCAGCTCGATGGCTCCAACCCCGCCATCCTGACCGGCTACGGTGGGTTCAGGGTGTCGATGGGGCCCTGGTTCAGCACCAGCATGCTGGTCTGGATGGAGATGGGGGGCGTCTACGCCATTCCCTGCATAAGGGGTGGCGGCGAGTATGGCGAGGAGTGGCATCTGGCCGGCATCAGGGAGAATCGCCCGGTCGTCTACCGGGACTTCATAGCCGCTGCTGAGTACCTGATCGACGAGGGCTACACCTCCGCACCGAGACTGGCCATCTCCGGCGGGTCCAACGGAGGCACACTGGTAGCGGCCTGCCTCAACATGAGGCCGGACCTGTTCGGGGCGGCCTGTCCAGCCATGGGAGTCATGGACCTGCTTCGCTTTCACCTGTTCACCGTCGGCCGCGCATGGGTCTCGGAGTACGGCGACGCGGACGATCCGGATGAGTTCCGTGCCCTGCTTGGTTACTCGCCCTACCACAACATAGCGGATGGCATCGAGTACCCTCCGGTACTCGTAACGACGGCCGACCACGACGACCGGGTTGTACCGGGCCATAGCTTCAAGTACGCGGCGAGGCTGCAGGCCGCCCAGGCGGGGGACGCACCCATCCTGATCGCCGTTCATCCCAGGGCCGGACACGGCGGGGCCGTCGGGCTCTCGGCATCCCTGGACCGCACCGCCGAGAGGTTCGCCTTCCTCTGGGAGGTACTGGAGATGGGAGAAGAGCGGGAGGATCCCGATGCCTGAGACCATCAGGGCAGGCTTCTTCCAGTTCGCCCCTCGCTTCGGAGAGGTCGAGGCCAACCTTGTGGCCGTGCTGGAGGGGCTATCCGGAGCGGAGGCCGGCCTCGTGGTTCTTCCCGAGCTTCCCTTCACCGGCTACTGCTTCAGGGACCGCGAAGAGGTCATGCGTTATGCTGAGGACCCGGGATCCTCTCCGACGCTCGATGCGCTCGAAAGCCTGTGCCGCGCACGGGAGCTGTATCTGGTCACCGGGTTTGCCGAGAGGGAGGGGGACAGGGTCTACAACAGCGCCCTGCTGATCGGTCCTGGGGGCATCGTTGCCCGCTACAGGAAGATCCACCTGTTCAACCGGGAGAAGGCGATATTCGATCCGGGCTATGCTCCTCCGGAGGTGCACGATGTCAGGGGAGTCCGCGTCGGCCTCATGGTCTGCTTCGACTGGGTGTTCCCCGAGGTCGCGCGGATTATGGCATTGAGGGGCGCGGACGTTCTCTGCCATCCGACCAACCTCGTGCTCGACTACTGCCAGAGAGCGATGCTGACCAGGAGCCTGGAGAACTCGGTGTACGCCATAACCGCCAATCGCTACGGCACGGAGGACAGGGGCGATCCGCCCGCGCTGACCTTCACGGGAGCCAGCCAGGTGTCCGCACCGTCGGGAGAGGTGCTGCACAGGGCTCCCGCCGACGGGGACGAGCTCTTCGTCTTCGAGCTGGATCCCGCTATCGCTAGGGACAAGTGGATGACCCCCGGCAACCACCTGCTCGCCGACCGCCGCCCCCACCTCTACGGGGACGTAGTTAAAGAAACTTAAGAAACTTGGCCGTTTATTGAGTGCTTCCGGCTAGATCAGGCCAGAAGCCCGCCCTCTCCCCACGAGTCTCCTGACAGGTCCGCGGGACGGGCTTTCGGCGTTTCAGGATCTCTCAGGCGTTTTACTTTAGGTGGGAACGTGCTTCATAGCCAAGTTTCTTAAGTTTCTTTAACTACGTCCCGGGCCGCTACCGGGCCGCTACTTCCAGTGGGAGGTGATGAATTCCTCTACCTCGGGCAGGCCGCCCTGGAGGATCAGGTAGCCGTTGTGGGGCTCACGGGGGGTGATCTCGTGGCTTATCACCCTGCGCATCATGCGGGTGACCTCGGCGTGGTCCCTGGTGTGGCCCAGCACCCAGGAGAGCTTCATGAGCGCCGTCTCCGGAAGCATGTTGTCCAGGGGCACCACCCCTATGTCGAGAAGGTCGCGCCCGGTGTCGTAGACGTACATCTGGGCGTACCCCCACAGGGTCTGAACGGCCATGACCACGTGGACGCCGGACTGTATGGCCTTCTTGAGCGCCGGGTAGAGCGGCTTGTTGACGTGGCCCAGCCCGGTGCCGGCTATGACTATCCCGTGGTAGCCCTTCTCCACCAGCGCGTCCACCAGGTCGGGGCTCATCCCCGGGTAGTAGTAGAGGATGGTCGTGCGGTCGTCGTAGGCGCTGTCTATCAGGACCTTCCTGCTCCTGTCCCTGGGCAGGTGCTCGCCGTGGATGTAGGTGAAGTCGTCTCGGGAGACGGTCGCCAGGGGTATGTCGCCCACGGTCCTGAAGGTAGACCTGTAGGAGGAGTGCATCTTGCGGCATCGGGTGCCCCTGTGGAGCAGGCCGTAGCGGTCCGAGGTGGGGCCGAACATGCAGATCTGCACCTCGGCGATGTCGCCGTAGGCAGCGGCTCTAACGGCATGGATGAGGTTCAGGGCGGCGTCTGAGGAAGGGCGGTCTGAGGAGCGCTGGCTGCCGACCATCACGATGGGCACCGGAGACTGCTGGACCATGAAGGACAGTATGGCCGCCGTATGCCCCATAGTGTCGGTGCCATGGCCGATCACTAGCCCGTCGACGCCGTCGGCGATCTCCTGGCCTATCGCCTCGGCCAGTGCGACGTACTGGTCCTTCGACATGTTCTCGGAGAAGACCCCGAAGAGCTTCCTGGTGGTGAGGTTGCATATGTCGGCAAGCTCCGGCACGGCTCCGTAGAGCTCCCCGGGGGTGAAGGCCGGGATCACCGCGCCGGTCCGGTAGTCCAGCCGGGAGGCGATCGTGCCCCCAGTGCCGAGCAGAGTTACTCTCGGCAGGTTGGGCCTGACCGGGAACTCCTTCTCCGGGATCTTGTAGACGGCCTCCTTGTAGCCGACTTCCTCTATCGAGGACACTCGGTCCACGTGTACGCCTACGTTGTAGCCATTGCGCAGCTTGAGCACGACATGGAGGTCGTCGAAGGTCTCGGAGCGCGGCAGGATGACACCCTCGAACACGCTCCCCGCACTGTTCACGAGACGCACGTCCGACCAGACTCTCACGCCCCACTGCTCGAGGCGGCTCCTCGCGAGCCCCCTGTATCCCTTGAGCGGGTCCTTCTCCTGTGTCATCGCTTTTCCTTCAGCTCTTGCCACAGCAAGCCGGAGACCTCGGAAGCCGGCACTCGCCCGCGCAGTGTGCGCATGGCTCGGCCCATGAGGAAGCGGTGAGCCTGGCCGCGAGTGCCGTCCGGATGGTCTGGCGACTCGCCGTTGGCCAGCCTCGCCAGCGTCTTCTCCCAGCCCCCCGGAGCGGATCCCAGGCCCATATCCCTCGCGATGTCCCGGGGGCTCGCGTGTGGGTTCGCGGCCATCATCTCGACCAGCTCCCTCCAGGCTTCCCGAGCCTCGGGGTGCTCCCGCAGGAAGCCGAACAGGTCCAGCCAGGCGGAATCGCCTATCCCTGCCGGGCTCACTCCGGAGCGGCGCAGCCCCTTGAGCCTCTCGCCGAACAGGAAGCCGGCCCACCGGAGGTCGCCATCGTCCTCACGGGGCGCAACGAGGTCGACCAGGCGTGAGCCCCCTCTCCTGATCAGGTAGTGGATTGTGTCGCGCGGGAGCCCTGCTTCCGCATAGCGCTCCTCGCGGACCCAGGGCGGGTCCGGGAGCCCCTGACGGAGACCGTCCACCCGATCCCTGGTTATCGCCTGGGGCGGGCTGTCGGTGTCGGGATACATCCGGTCGGGCCCCGGGAGTATCCGTTCGAAGTCCGTAGAGCCGTCAGGGAAGGGCTGCCTGGTCTCGTTCGGGATGCCGTCAAGCGCGTCGGCGTAGCGGATCCCTACCTCCTGAGCAGCGGTGATTGTGTCCTGCTCGGGGCCCCACACCACGATGAGTGAGTCGTCCGGGCCTGCTCCGAGCCGCTTCACGAGGTCGCCCAGCTCCGCGTCACAGCCCTCGTAGGCCGGCCATGCTTCGCTGTGGAGCAGGATCGGCTGCTGGTCTAGGCAGGCTATGACCCTGATCCTGCCCTTGAGCTCGTCGACGAACTGCCTGCCGGGCTGGGTAGGCCAGGAAAGGGTGTCCCGAAGGCCGCGCAGACGCACGGCCCTCACGCAGAACGGCCCCAAGCCAAGCTCCAGGTCCTTGCGGCGCCCGTCCAGCCTCACGAACTCGTCCCAGGCCTGGGCGTGGAGGTACTCCAGAGCGGAGCGGGCGAAGAGGTCGGTGACGTCCTCGTGGTCGATGATGAGATCATCAGGCTGCCTGAAACCCCGCTCCGCGAGATGGTCGCGCAGCTCGAGCAGTCTGACCTGCCTTACTGCCTCGGCATGCACGAGCAGCGGCGCCCAGCCGGCCTGAGGAACGCCCTTGATCTCCACCCTTCTGCCGCCGCGGACCGAGACGTTCACATCCTGCCTGCTGGCTCCGATGCCCACGCGAACGTGGCCTGTGGAGCGGCAGACCCTTCCGACGAGCAGGATGGCCTCTGCTACTTCGTCGGGGGTCCGGAGGTCGGGGCCCGTGACGGTCTCGATCAGGGGCATCCCCAGCCTGTCCGTGCGCCAGACGATGAGGTGGCCTCGGTCCGAGACCTCCCTGCAGCTGTCCTCCTCTACGGAGACCTGGGTTATGCTCAGCTCCCTGCCGCGGAAGGGCAGCTTGCCGTCGACGCCTACGATGGCCGTTCTCTGAAAGCCCGTCGGGATGGAGCCGTCGAGGTACTGCTTGCGGGCAATGTGGACCTCGTCGACGATGTCGCAGCCCAACATGAGGCACTGCTCTATGGCGACGTCTATTGCTTTGTCGTTCACGAGGAAGGGGGGCGTGTCGTCCATCTCGTAGGTGCAGACGTTATCCTTGTGGAGCAGGTAGACGATGTTCTTCCTGGTCTTGAACTCCATCAGCGCCGTGCCGTCGTAGGAGCCCAGCTCCGACAGCGTGGGCCTCATGTGGCGCAGCACGGAGCCGTCGTGGGTCGTGGTGTAGTGCCCCGCGGGGCAGCGGCAGAACATCTTGTGGTCGGTCAGGAGCTGCTGGTGGACCTCCAGGCCCGAGATCAGGCCGATCTCCCGGTAGTAGTCATCATCCCCGAGCCTGGCCGTGCCGCTTCCAGGGTCCGCTTCCGGGCCTGCATGCCGGGTCGAGCCTGGCATCAGGACCGGTTGTCGCCAGCCCCGGTGGAGCGGAGACACTTGATGGATGCGGGCTGCTGCATACGAACCAGGTTTCAGGGTTTGTGCCGAGAATAGCGGAACATAGTCGCCACTCCGGCAGCGATCAATGGGAATCCGGGCGCGCCGCCGCCTCGGGAGGCCGTATTCCGTATCGGCCGGATCGGGAACCAACCCGAGGCCTGCGGTTATTCAGGCAAGGATGACTGGAGGTCACCATGAAGATGGCGATAACGGCAACAGCAATAGCTCTTCTGGCCCTTCTTGCCGAGATGAGCACGGGTGAGGACGACGGGGACATGAACGGATACAACGTGCTGACCGAGGAAGAGACGCGGGTGATCGTGGACAGGATGACGGAGGCGCCTTTCATTGGCGAGTACGTCGACTTCTGGGAGGACGGGACCTACCACTGCAGGAGGTGCGGCGCCCTGCTGTACGATTCGCACACGAAGTTCGATTCCGGCTGCGGATGGCCGGCCTTCGACGCCGAAGTCGAGGGAGCGGTGGAAAGGCGCCCGGATCCCGACGGGCATAGGACCGAGATAGTCTGCGCCAACTGCGGGGCGCACCTGGGCCACGTCTTCGAGGGTGAGGGATTCACGCCCACGGACACCAGGCATTGCGTCAACTCGATCTCTCTTCTCTTCGAGGCGAGAGCCGAGATCGAGACAGCGATCTTCGCCGGGGGCTGCTTCTGGGGGATAGAGGAAGCCCTGGAGTCGGTCGAGGGCGTTGTAGACGCGACCTCGGGCTACACCGGGGGCACGACGGAATCGCCTACCTACCAGGAGGTCTGCACCGGCACGACGGGACACGCTGAGGCCGTGGAGGTGGTCTTCGATCCGCGCGTGGTGAGCTATGAGGAACTGGCAAGGCTCTTCTTCGAGATACACGACCCGACCACTCCCGACCGGCAGGGACCGGACATCGGCAGCCAGTACCGCTCCGCGATCTTCTACACCTCCAAGCAGCAGAGAGAGACGGCTGAGCGGCTGATCGGT
>JAFGKQ010000048.1 GCA_016928495.1 Candidatus Fermentibacterales bacterium | reverse complement strand
GTCTCTCCCCGCTCGAACCCGGTCACGACATCGGCCAGCTTCCGCCTGGGGCTCGCCCGTTCGGACGAGGCAGCGGTGCTCAGCCTGCTCGACGCGGCGGGGAGACTCGTCCGCAGGATTGCGCTGCCCGCGGGTGAGATCGCGGCCTCCGCATTCTGGCCCTGCGAGGACGCCGAGGGCAGACCCGTGCCCGCCGGAGTCTACTTTGCGGTTCTCGAACAGGCAGGGATCAGGGCGGGATGCCGGTTCGTCGTGATCAGGCCCTGAGACCCCTTACCCTATGAGCAGCCCCTTCTGCAGCATGACCAGGGGATCGAAGGTCGCGTAGTCGGCCTGGTGTATGAGGATGGTCTCGGGGCGCTGGGGTCTGCCCTCTCCCTCCTTCGCGTGGCATGCCACCATGTTGACGATCTCCTCCGGCATGCCCGCCGCGGCACAGAGGATGGCGCCGCTGATCGGGTGCCTGGCGCACATGCCGGATCTGCTCTTCCTGAAGCCGCCATCGCGCTCCTCTATCTCCAGCAGCTTCCCGACATCGTGGAGCAGACCGCCGGCTATCAGCCAGTCCCTGTTCACGTCGTAGGGGAGCCGGCAGGCGCCGCTGATGCTCTCGTAGAGGGCAAGAGCACCTTCCGTGACGGCTATGGTGTGTTGAACCAGGTTGATCCCGTGCGTCTCGGTCAGCAGCGTGAAGGGTATCCTCTCGAGGTCTTCGGGTCTCCAACCACCCTGAAGGGCCGCCGTCCGCCACACCTCCACGACGCTCTCCCGCAGATCCCGGTCCCCGATCCCGGAGAGCTCTCGCGAGAACAGGCGCTCTATCGTCTCCCGCATCGCCTTGTCCCTGTCGGGCTTTTCGCTCATTCCCGATCCTCCAGCGCCCTCACGACGGCATCGCCCATCTGCTCCGTGCTGGCGGCCCCCTGCTCGAGGACCTCCGGGCATCCCCTGAGCTTGAGCATGTCGTAGGTGCGCACTCTGCCGGCCGCCACGACCCTGGCCACCGCTTCCCTGACCCGCTCGCCCATGGCGGTCTCGCCCACATGATCCAGCATCATGGCGCAGCTCAGTATCATCGCTATGGGATTCACGATGGAGGTGGGGAAGTCCGCGTACTTGGGGGCCGAGCCGTGCGTTGGCTCGAAGACGGCGACGGTCTCGCCGATATTGGCGCTGCAGGCAAATCCCAGGCCACCCACGAGTCCGGCGTAGCCGTCCGAGACTATGTCCCCGAACATGTTGCCGGACACGATCACCCCGTAGTCCTCAGGGTTCTTGGTGAGCCACATCATCTGGGCGTCGATATTGGTCTCCCACAGCTCTATGCCCGGGAACGCGGATGCCAGCTTCTTGCCTTCCTCACGCATCATCCCGCTGGTCTCGCGTATGACGTTGGGCTTCTCGCAAATCGTGACGCTGCCGTAGCCGAACTTTCTGGCATGTTCGAAGGCCGCCTGGAGTATTCTCCTGCAGGCCCTCCTGGTAAATATCCGGGTGGAGACGGCCAGGTCCTCCCTCGGAGCGGCCCTGAACAGCTCGAACCTGGGATGGGTGTTGAGCGCGTCCCAGACGTTCTGAGGGGGATCGGTCCACTCGACGCCTCCATACAGCCCCTCGGTGTTCTGTCTGAAGATGACTGCATCGATCACCGGCTCCTCGAATCCTCCGTCGCGACTCCTCCGTATGAAGTTGAGGGGGTTGCCGGGGAAGGTCCTGCACGGCCTCACGCAGACGTCCAGATCGAACAGCTGCCGCATTCCCACTATGGGGCTGTAGTAGACGCAGCCCTTGCCGCGCAGGGACGGGTCCAGCTCTTCCGCTGCCTTGTCCTTGGGCTTCGAGGTTATGGAGCCGAAGAGGGCTGTCCTGTGTTTCTTCAAAAGGTCTATCGTGCGATCGGGAAGCGGGTTCCCCTCCGTCTTCCAGAGCTCCCAGCCTATGTCGGCATGGACGTAGCCGGCCTTGAAACCGACCGCATCGAGGACCTTCAACCCCTCCTTCATCACAGCGTTCCCAATCCCGTCACCGGGCATCGTCACTACGGTGCGCTTCATCGAGTGACCTCCAGTCCGTGAGACTCCAGCACTACTCGGATCCAATGAGAGAAACGGCGATCTCGACCGCCTTCTCCAGTTGCCTGTCCAGACCCAAGGCCTCGTCGCCCGGCATCTCCAGAACGAACACATCGGGAGCAACCCCGCTGTTCTCGAGGTTCCTCCAGTCCAGGGTATACCAGCCCGTGCCCGGCACCCGGAAGCCGGTGCCGTCTATCAGATCCACGTCCACGGTTCCGATCACGGCGCCGTAGGTGGTGTTGCCCACGACTGGCCCGATACCCAGAGCCTTCCAGCCCGCGGGGAATATCTCTGCATCGGAGTAGCATCTCTCGTTGATCAGGAGGACCACGGGCCGGTTCCACACCCCGAGCGGCTGGCTGGTGAGCTGGCCGCTCCTGTCGACCGAGTAGGCGTACTCCGGGCGAGCGAGCATGCTCAGTATCTGGTCGTGGGTGCTTCCACCCCCGTTGTCCCGGACATCGACGATCATCGCCTCCCGGTACAGCCCCTCCGCGAAGAGGTCGTTCCGGAACTGCTCGACGCTTCCCTGGTCCATGGAGGGGATGTGCAGGTAGCCCACCCGATCATCCGAAAGACCCGCCACAAGGCGCCTGTTGCGCTCTATCCACTCCCGGTAGAGCAGCTCCCATAGGCCCCAGCGTGTGATCGGCTCTATCAGGATCTCGACCAGCTCGCCCCCTCGCTCGACCTCCAGGAGCACCTGCCTCCCGGAGGTTCCGACGAGAGGCCTGTACATGTTCTCCCCGGCGCCCACGGGGCAGCCGTCGATGGTCAGGATGCGGTCTCCCGCTCTGATCCTGGAGCGCTCGAGGCTGGCTGGAGAGAATGGTATCACGCTGTCCACGCGGATTCCCCGGCCCCTCCCGAAGGACCCGTAGTCGGGGATGATCCCGAGCTCTCCGGTAGGCTGACCTGTCTGTCCCGGCCTCCAGGGACCGTAGATTCCCAGGTGCGATGCTGACAGCTCCCCCAGCATTCTCCGAACTACGTCGTTGAAATCCTCGTTCCGGAGACTGGCGGCTGCCCTGTCCCTGTAGCGCTCCCTGACCATGAGCCAGTCGAAACCGTGCATTCCCGCATCGTAGAACTCGTCGCGCAACAGCCTCCATGCCTCATCGAACTTCTGCAGCATCAGGTCGCGCAGATCGACGCTGTAGCCACAGCTCCAGGAGAGGGTTCTCATCCGCCCATCGGCACCGAGCATCCGCAGGCCTCCGGCATGGCTCAGGTAGAGCACGTCGCTCCCGGCCGTGAGCAGGATGTTGGATGGCTCCTCGTCGGAGTGGGTCTGCCTGCTCAGGGTCTCGCCCTTCCAGTCGACGGTCCAGAGATCCGCGCTGCCGTCGGGATCGTATGCCATGAAGGCGAACAGGGTCCCGTCGGGGGAAGCGCCGTAGAAGTCGTAGTAGCCCTCTACCGTGCAGAGAGTCTCGACCCTGTTCTGCAGGCTCTCCAGGTCCAGTGCGACCGAGCCCGCCGGATCGCTGATGAGCTCCGCCCTGGTCTGCTCGTCCGCCTCGTAGTCCTCCCAGGTCAGCCAGAGCTGCCGGATGTGGTAGTCGCCCTCATCCGTGCGGCTCGCGAAGATCAGGCGGCGTCCGTCGGACGGCCAGAACGGCTGGAAGTCATCGTTGGCGTGAAGGCTCACGTTGACAGGCTCGCCTCCGTCCGAGTCGACAACGAACACGTCCTCCCTGTGACCCATGTCCGGAACGCTGAACGAGAGAAGCCGGCCGTCGGGAGACCAGGAGTGGTGGATCAGGCCTGCCGTGGGGCTGATCAGGATGTCCTCGAGAGTCGAGAGGTCGAGGACCCTGAGCCTCTCGGAATCATCGAGATAGGAGATCCTGTCGCCGTCGGGCGACCAGTGGGCGTCAACGGCCACCTCCGACTCGACAGGAAGCTCGATGGCCCTGGCCCTGTAGGGCGAGCAAAACCCCTCGTCGCTCCGTGCGGGCTCGACCAGGAGCAGAGATACGCGACCGTCCCATTCACTGCTGACCACGAGTCTGCTGCCGTCCGGGCTGATCTCGGGATCATACTCCCTGGCAGGTGACCAGGTCAGCCTCGTGACGTCCTCCAGGCCCTCCGTCGAGAGCCCGGCAGCGTAGACCTCGCCGTACGCGGTCATCACCAGCAGGCTGCCGTCGTCGGTAACATCGAACTGGGAGGTCCAGGGCCCTGCGGTCATCACCAGATCCGTGACCACCGGCAGGTCCGTGGAGAGATCCAGCTCGATGGACCGCAGGCCGTCGAAGCCCGGAGCATCGAGTGCCTCCAACCGTCCCGCATGCTCGAACACGAGCAGCGTTCCGTCACGTGACAGCGAAGGGAAGCTGACATCCTCGTCATCGAAGAAAGTGACCTGAGCCGGACGCTCCCTGGGCCTGACGCTCCAGAAGTTGGCGGTACCGCTCGAATCCTCCATCACGAACAGGAAGGCATCGCTCAGGGGCGACCACATGGGCCACCTCTCGTCGAGAGGGCTGTCGGCGAGCCCTCTCCACTCCCCCTCCTCCTCCACGGAGAGCCACAGGTCCCTCGATGCCGATCCCCTGTAGTGACGCCTCCACCAGGGCGTGAAGCCCCTCTCTATGACCAGTGTGCCCTCGCCACGGGTCACGGAATTGGCCCGGACGGGGATCCGGAGCCCGGGAGTCCCCCCCGTGACGGCTACGGAATAGACCCACCCGGGCGAGTTCTCCCTGTCGGAGAGGAAATAGACGCTGTCGCCGGAGGCGGACCAGCAGAGCGCCTCGTCCCAGCCCCCGTACCAGGTCAGCCTGGAGGCCTCTCCTCCGCCGGACGGCATGACGTAGACATCGTCGCTCCCCGCTCTGTCGCTCGTGAAGGCTATCCAGAGGCCATCCGGCGAGAAGATGCCGCCCCTGTCGTAACCCAGGCCTCCGGGAGTCAGGCACCGGGGGGCCCCGCCCCGCACGGGCGCCAGCCACAGATGGCCGCTCCAGTCGAACAGGACGGCGCTGGCATCGGGCGCGACACAGGGCCTACGGGGCTCCGCTATGGAGTCCGGAACGGGAAAAGCGCTGGATCCGGCTGCATCCCCCAGCAGGATCGGCAGGCAGAACAGGAGAAGCGATCGGCCCATGCTTGTGGCCTCCTCACGATGGATCGGGCACCGAGGCAGCGAGAATCAGCCTCGGCGACGTCCCTCGAACATAGGGTCTCATGTCGTAGTCTCCCCAGGTGCTGATCGTGCTCATGCCACAGAGCGAGATGTCGGAGCTCAACTGCTCGGGCTCGATGATGGAGACCTCGAGCACTATCCTGGCCTCGGGCTCGCCCTCCACGCGGTATCGCATGTCGTAGATCGTGACCCCTCGATCCTGGTCCCGGCCTATGGACTCGAAGAGGGTCACGGTCATCTCCCTGCCCTGAAAGGTGTACCTGTGCCTGTCGCGCTCCAGGGGTCTCGTCCCGAAGAAGGGGCAGATCTCCAGGATCAGCCTTCCGCCGGGGGACAGGACCCTCGCGGCCTCTCTCAGGGCATCGAGCCGGCACCCGCGATCCGTGATGCACTGCAGGCCATTGTAGGGGAAAACGACCAGATCGAAGACCGAGGAATCGAAAGGCAGCTCCTCGGCCCTTCCCCTCACTCTCCCGGACAGACGGATGTCTCCCGATCTCCAGAGATCGAGCATGGCTGCGGAGGGCTCCAGTCCGACGGTGATGCCGCGCTCTCCGAGAAGGGCTCGTGCGAGCCGCCCCGCGCCGGCGCCAAGCTCGAGGCAGCGTCCGGGCAGCAGATCGCGAATGGTCCTGTAGAACTCCATCTCACGGCGATCCTCGGGGTAGACGGTCCCCTCCTCGAGCACGAAGAACCTCGCGTAGGCATCCCAGACTGCCTCAGCCGATCGGTCCCGGTCGCGGGCGATCATCCGCCCTCTCGAATGGCCCGTCGCGGCCTAGAACGCCGCGGCCTGCGGACCGGCTCTGACTATGTAGTCCTCGGGGTCGACCTGGGTCCCGCTCAACAGGACCTCGTAATGCAGGTGCGGGCCGACCGATCTCCCGGTAGAGCCGACTCTGGCTATCAGATCGCCCCTTCTGACCTGCTGGCCCACCACGGCCTCGATGGTGGAGCAGTGCGCGAACCTGGTCGAGATGGCGTCGGTGTGTCTGACGACCACGGTGAGGCCCCAGCCTGAAGACCATCCGCAGAAGGTCACCACGCCATCCGCGGGGGCAAGGATCGGGGTCCCGGTATCCGCAGAGATGTCTATGCCCTTGTGGTAGCGCACCGAGCCGGTGAAGGGATCCAGCCTCGGGCCGAAGTCGCTGACGAAGACGCCGTTGACGGGCCAGATGGAGGGTATGTGCCGAAGCTCGTCGGTGACCCTGACGATCCTGGTGGCGAGGGTGTCGTACGCCATCTTCTCCGCTTCCACGATTCGTCTGGCCAGCACGAGCCTGAGGTCGAGGTCGTCTATGTACCGGAAGAGGGTCGCATCGCTCTCGTCGCCCCCTTCGATGTGCGCTCCCGGCCTCTCGGGTATCAGGGAGCTGAAGTCGAGGTTCAGGTTGGCGGCAGCGACGAGGATCGCTTCCTCCCTCTCGGCGATGTCGGAAATGGCCCTCTCGATCTCCTCGGTTCTGGCTCTGAGCTGGTGGAGCTCACCCTCGAGCACGGAAGCATCGACTCCGCCCCTGGAAGCGGCCGAGGCCTCACCGACGCTGCGCCCGATCCAGAAGGAGATGGCGACCAGAATGCACAGAGCGAGCACGCCTGACAGGGCGGCCAACTGCAACCGCCTCCTGGTGAGCCTTGCCAGCCAGGCCCGGCCGGGGTGACGGGGTATCCACTGCAGTGTTCCGAGGGGCATCGGGGCCCTGGTTCCCGCCGGCCTAGCTCAGGTAGAGGAGAAGCGAGGAGCTCTCCCTGCTGTCGTGGAGCTTGGCTATCGCCCTGTTCTTGAGCTGCCTGACACGCTCCCTGCTGATGCCCATCGTTCGACCTATCTCGGCCAGGGTGTGACGCCGGTCGGTCCCTATACCGAAGAAGAGCTTTATTATGGTCCTCTCCCTCTGATCGAGGATGCTCAGGATCCCGAGTATGCTCCTGCGCATGGCCTGATTGACCACCTCCTCCTCGGGGGCGACCTGCTCGTCGTTGGCGATCATCTCCTGGAAGGTCTTGTCGCTGCCCTCGTAGACCGGGCTGTCCAGCGAGAGGTGTGTGCTGTGTATGGACATCATGCCCTCCACCTCTTCCCTGGAGACGTCGAGCTCACCGGCGATCTCCTCCGTCGTGGGGTCCCTTCCCAGCGCATGGCCGAGCTCACGAGTAGCGCGGCCCATCTTGTAGAGCTCGCCGACCCTGTTCAGGGGGAGCCTGACGATCCTGCTCTGCTCCGCCAGCGCCTGGAGGATCGCCTGCCTTATCCACCAGACCGCGTAGGTTATGAAGCGGCAGCCCTTGGTTTCGTCGAAGCCCTTTGCCGCGCGGATGAGCCCTACGTTCCCCTCGTTTATCAGGTCCTCGAGAGCCACTCCCTGGTTCGCGTACTGCTTCGCGATGCTGACCACGAAACGGAGGTTGGACTCGGTGAGATGATTGAGAGCGCTCTGGTCACCGGCGCGGATTCGCCTGGCCAGCTCGGCCTCCTCCTTCGAGGTCAGCGTCTCCTTGGCTCCTATCTCCCTGAGGTACAACTCCAGTGATCGACCCTCAGTCCTCCTGGTCGCCAAGGCTCCGTCCTTTCCGGGCCGCCTCGAACACGGAGCAAGCCGGGTCGGCCATACCCATGGCTATCGCTTGCCCGCCTGGCCGATCTCACCACATCCGGAGCACCAATCATGCAGCGCCTGAGGCTGATGTCAAGTGCTTGACAAGGGCTCTTGACGGAGATGGAACCACAATCACACCAGTTGAGTATGAAGACATCAGCCACTTGACGCCCTCAGCGGCGTCGCTCGGGGCCATTGACCCGTGCTCCCCCTCTGGCGAGTATCCCTGCCATGGACTGGAACAGCCTCCCGCGCGAAACCGTTCCCTGCACCCTGTGCGGGTCCTCCACATATCGGCTGCTTCGAAGGGTCCGCGGCTACCCCGTCGTGAGGTGCAGCACATGCGGCCTGATCTATCTCCGTGAGAGGCCTGCCGAGCATGCGCTGGACAGGATGTACGGGAGCAGCTACTACGATGACGGGGACATAGGCTACACGGGCTACGTGGAGACCTTCCGCAGGTTCGGGGAC
>JAFGKQ010000047.1 GCA_016928495.1 Candidatus Fermentibacterales bacterium | reverse complement strand
GTCTCATGGAGCGCTACGAGGAGGCAATCGAGGACTTCTCCCGTGCCATCTCGCTCGATAGTGGCTTCGCGGAGGCATACGCTGAACGGTCACGAGCCGAAGAGGCCATCGGAGACCTGGAGAGCGCGGAAGAGGACTACGCGAGGGCCCTGGAGTACGGCTACCGGGAGTGAGCCGGCCTACTTGAGCTTCACCGCAGTTCCGTAGGCGACTATCTCGGCGGCGCTGGCTATCACGCTGGTCGTCATGTAGCGGACGTTTATGACGGCATCGGCGCCCATCCTCCTCGCGTTCGCGGTCATCCGTTGGGTAGCCACACGCCGCGCCCTGGCCATCATCTCGGTGTACTCGGTAAGCTCTCCGCCCAGCACCAGCCGGATGATCGAGGCCAGGTCCTTGCCCAGCCATATCGCGTAGACGGTCTGCCCCTGCACCAGTCCCAGTACCTCTCTGACCTTGCCCTTCGGCAGAGTCATGGCGTTGGTGAGGAGCACGGGCTCCCGCCCCGGCTCCTCCGCCGCGGGCTCCAGATCGGGCTTCTTCCGCAGGGCCATCTCGATGGCGACCGTGACCAGGACCAGGAGAATGCCGCCGAGCACGCAGAAGACCGCGGTTGCCACCCACCAGGGAGGCGCGGGCTCCTCCTGCGACATGTGCCAGGGAACGGCGATGAACACCACGACGAACAGCCCGACGGCGAATGCCGTGGAGCCAAGGTAGCGGAATACCTTCATTGTGCTTCCCCTCAGGCCCGATTGCCGATCACTGCCTGCGCGTGTTTCCTGCGGTGATTCAATAGGAAGAGAGGAAGACCGCGTACAGAAGCGGGGTCTCTCCGGCCGTTAGCGCTCCAGCCTCGCCAGAGGAACCTCCAGGTCGGACTGCCACCACCTCATGTAGCGCTCAGTGTAGTCCACCATGGCCATGCCGGCGGTGTTCTCCGCGACGGGAAGGTCCAGCCGCACCGGGTCCGTCGTGGGCCTCAGCCTGACCAGGACCCATGTGTCCTCCGCCTGCGGGCGGCTGCAGCATATGGCGTAGTAGCCGGGGCTGATGACCTCGAACAGGTAGTACCCGTCCTGCTCCGACACGGCGCTGCCGGCCACTGACAGCCTGTCTCCGTGGTCCCTGTAGACCGTTACCTCGCATCCCGACACCGGGACTCCGTGCGCGCCCTGCCTCTCGCAGACGAACCCGTACACGGCCATCGTGCTGCAGCCCGAAACCAGCATGGACACAGCGAAGAGCCAGATCAGGGCGGGCATCCCGCCAGCGGGACCTCTGACCTGACGACCAGCAGACATCTCCATCACCTCCTGGTGACGCGAACTGCCTGCCCCACGGGGAACGTGCTCCCCTGTCAGCCCCCATAGGCGAATACAACGATCAGTCCCGGAAGGTTCCCGGTTCCCTTCGGCGCTGTCCCGTCTCCGTCCTGCGGGACGTCCGGCTCTCAGTACTGGGTGACGCTCTCCTGCGGGATGTCGAAGGAGCCCTGGAACTCGATCAGGCTCGGGCCCAGCGCGCCGGGCTCCGCGTAGATGGCCGCCCCCTCGAAGGTCCCCGACCAGCCGTTGACCAGCTCGCCGAAGGTCACGAGCAGCTCGGTGCCCTGCTCCACCGTGTTCCTGTTGGCCACGTAGAGCATCCCACCTATCATGATCTGGCTGACCGAGCTGCCGTAGGTGGTCGTGAACCCGACCGAGGGATCGCCCTGGATGACTATGGTGACGGGGCCTTCCTCGCCATATCCGTCGGGAAGCCCCATTATCATCGTCTGGCCACCCGCCACCACTACTCTTCCGCTCAGCTCCCAGGTCTCCTCCCCGACCGTGATGATGAAGGTAGGACTCAGGTCCTCGGGGTCGGTGCCCGTTGCCGGGCCGGCCAGGCCCAGCACGAGGCAGAGAGCGAGCGCTGCCACACACCTCTTGCCCATGATGCCGCTTTTCAACCGCGTGCTTCCTACATATCGCCCCTGGAGGTCCTCACCGCCAGTGCAAGCCAATACAGACCAGTTACATAAGTAATGCCAACAGTGATTCCGGATTGACTTGCCGACACGGGCGAGTCATCTCTGATCCAGAGTTGCGAGGATATCGCGGGAGGGGGAGGAAGCATGAGCAGGACTCTCGTCGTAGCCATCACGGCGCTGCTGCTCTCGGGTTGCTGGAACTCGGTGACCGCACCGCCCGACACGCCTCCGCAGGATGGTTCCATCACCGCATGGGGTGAGAACGGCCGTGGCGAGTGCAACGTGCCCGAGCCCAACGCGGACTTCGTGTCCATCGCAGGCGGGGTGGAGCTGAGCATGGCGCTGAGAGCGGACGGCTCCATCGCGGTCTGGGGGTGGAATATCTTCGGCGGCTGTGAAGTGCCTGAGCCGAACTCCGGGTTCATCGCAGTGGACGGCACCCTGCACGTCCTGGGCCTCAGGCAGGATGGCTCGGTCGTCGCGTGGGGAGCCAACGGCCAGGGGCAGTGTGACGTGCCCGGGCCCAACGAAGGCTTCGTCGCCGTCGCGGCCGGCGGCGACCACAGCCTGGGCCTTCGCGAGGACGGCTCCATAGTCGCCTGGGGCGACAACGACTCCGGCCAGTGCGATGTGCCAGGGCCCAACGAGGGCTTTGTCGCTGTCGCGGCAGGCGAGATGCACAGCCTGGGACTGAGGCAGGGCGGCTCGATCAATGCCTGGGGATGGGACCACTACGGCCAATGCCAGGTACCCGAGCCAAACGAGGGCTTCGTTGCCATCGCCTGCGGGGCAGGACACAGCCTGGCAATCAGGGATGACGGCTCCGTCGAAGCCTGGGGCGACAACGACGAGGGCCAGTGTGACGTGCCTGAGCCCAACGAGGGCTTCGTCTCGGTGGATGGAGGTCAGGACTTCAGCGTCGGCCTCAAGGCTGAAGGCACCATCGTCGCTTGGGGCACGGATGACTACGACCATGGTTACCTGTCCGGAGTTCCCGATCCCGACTCGAGCTTCGTGGCGATCTCCGCCGGTCACTCGCACTGCCTGGCGCTCCGGGAGAGATAACGGCTTCGGCCCTGCCCTCGCTTCTCGCGACAGGCAAGGCTCATCACCGGGGATTTGCCGGTGTCGGAAGGCCTGGAGCCGCCCTACCGCAAGAGCTGATCCGCAGAAGCATGATCAGCCCCGTTCCCGGTCAGGAGCCGTGCTCTTGCCTGCAGCCCCCGTCCGCCTTCCCGGCAGACAGGATCGCAGGGTCGCCGGAGGCGCCGTCGCGCCTCGGGAGGCGTCTGATCACGAGCGACGGGCTCTTCTTCCAGGTGCCGACCCTCGAAACGGAGCAGGCCCGGTCTTGCCCCATCGAGCCGGAGAGGCTACACTCCTGTGACGATCGTAACCCATTGGCGTTCCGCGGTTCGGAAAGGAAACCTCCATCCCGGAAGAGAAGGACATGATCGGCTCGATCCTGACCCTGTGCATCGTGGGCAGCAACGCGATTCCCGACAGCCTGCTGGCGAGTCTCGAGGAGCCATGGCTGGCGCCCGGCTACACTGTGGAGGAGCTTCTCGCGCTCAACCCGCGGGAGCTTGGAGAGCCCTTCCCGGAGCCGCCCTCGCCGGTTCCCCTCTACGCCGTGGCCCCGTTCCTCCACCGCGACTCCTCGGGCGTCCATCTGCGACTGGGCATCGGCACGGCCTCGCAGGTACTGCTGCTCGAGGACGGCCAGCCGGTCCGGTCGATCGAGGTCCACCTGGACGAGATATACCGTGTCTCCTTCTCCAGGGATGTCACCTGGGCGGTGGGGCTCCCGCTGCCCTGGTCTGACTATCCCTGCTTCCTGCTCGACATGCTCGTCGGGGAGCACTGCTCATACCCCTCGCCCGAGGGGATGGGCATACCCGAGACGGATGTCTCGCATCACGGCTTCCTGCTCGTGTACACCGGCAACTGCACCCTCATCGAGCCATGGACGGGCTGGAGGCTGGAGCTGCTCTACGAGTACCCGCAGGAGATCGCCCGCGCAGCCGGGGGGGGCCTCTGCGCCTTCCTGATGCGCGAGGGGCTGAGGCATGGCGACTTCAGGCTGGCCGTGACCGACGGGGATGGAATCGAGCTCTGGCAGGCCACCGGCACGGACGAGGGCGCCATGGGCCTCTGCATCACTCCTGACGGGCAGACTCTGGTCGTGACCCGAGAGTCGGGCGTGGAGGTCCTCGACGGTCAGACCGGCACCCTTCTCTGGAGCGGCCCGGGAGATGTGTTCGACGGCAGCCTCATGACGAGCGATGACGGCTCGAAGGCCTGCCTGTGCTGCCGGTCAGCCCGCTCCGTCCCCGAGCACGCCGGCGAGGCACTCACACGGATCGCGTGCCTCTCCCTCCGTCCGGACATCGGTCTCCTCTGGGAGACCTGCGCCGACTCCAGGTCCCTGGCCGGGGCCCGGGTGGAGGCCGTGTCGAACGAGGGCAGGTGCCTCGTCCTGCTCGACGGGGGGCCCGACCGGCCCTTCATGAACGGCTTCCTGCTGCTGGACGGGCAGGGACTTCCTGTCTGGTCATCCGGCAACCTCGAGCCCGGGTTCGAGGAGATCTTCGACGCGACCTGCGGCAGCTTCCTGGAGGACAGGGCCACGAGCGCCCTGTTCGAGGACCTCGTGTTCTACGTCGACCGGATGGCCTGCAGGCTCCTCAGGATCGCCCCGACGGATCAGTAGGCGCAGATCCGGCTACCGACCCCAACGGCCCAGCCGCACTCGGGCAGTGCTTGACCGTATATACATCACAATGTAATGTATACACCATGAGGTGATGCATATGATACGCACACAGGTCTATCTCACCGAGAGGGAGCGTCAGGCCCTGCGCGAGCTCTCGCGCAGCACCGGCAAGCCCATGAGCCAGCTCATACGCGAGGCCATAGACTCAGTGGTGAGGCGAACGGGCCATTCCGGCAGGAGAGAGGTGCTCAGGAGCCTTGCCGGGATCTGGCGGGACCGAGACGACCTTCCCTACTTCCGCGAGGTGCGGGAGGAGTGGGAGAGGGGTCTCGGCAGGTGAGCGGGCTCGTGTTAGTCGACACCGATGTCCTGATCGACTTCCTCAGGGGCGACGAGCGGGCGGCAGGCTTCATGGACTCGCACCTGGGCCGCACGAGCGTGTCGGCCATCTCGGTTGCCGAGGTCTTCGCCGGCGTCAGGAGCGACAGGGACGCGGAGCAGATCGATGCTCTGTTCTCCACAATGGAGATCCTGCCTGTCACGGCAGCAATCGCCAGGCAGGCCGGCATCTACAGGGGACGGTACCGGGCCTCTCATGGAACCGGAATAGCCGATGCGGTCGTCGCCGCGACCGCGGAGGCGGCACACGCGCAACTGGCGACCCTGAACACCAGGCACTTCCCTATGATCGAGGGCGTGGAGCCGCCGTACCGGAAGCCCTGATACACCGCAGGCTGACTCACTCCGTACCTGGATACAGCAAAGCTATTACGGTCAAACAGGGGCTGCCGGCCTCGCGGCCGGCAGCCCGCCTGTTCCCCGGAATCGCCCCGACGGATCAGTAGGGGTAGACCCACATCCCGACCTGGACGGTGCCTCCGCCATCGGGAGGGACCGGGATGACCACGTCCCTCAGGATGTCCAGGACCAGCTCGGCAACCTCGGGATCGCCCGTCTCGTCCAGCAGAACGCTGGCCTCGAGCACGCGGCCGTCGTCCCCGAACCTGATCAGGAAGGTCAGGCTGCCCTGTGGGATCCACTGGTCCTCCGGCAGAGCATCGACGTACTGCCTGTAAGCTTCCCCGACCTCCTCCATCACTGCGTCGAACGGGACCCTGATCTCCGAGGGCGCCAGCCCGAGGCCGGGAGCGACCGACCAGATGGACGCTCTCGGCTCCACCTGCTGGTAGTCATGCCAGCCGACCTCCGGCGCGATCTCCTCGGTGCAGCAGAGCGACTCGCCGGCCGCCATGCCCCTGTACTGGAAGGTGTGTGCCCCCGGCATGTAGCCGCCCTCCGCGCCGTCGTTGCCGAACACGCCCTGGTAGGAGACCCCGTCGGGCATGTTCACCGGCACGGCCACCGTCACGGGCTGCCCGCCGGAGTCCACCCTGACCTCTTCGCTGACGGCCACGAAGGAGGTGTACTGGCTGACGATCTGGTAGTCGAGAGCCGTCTGCGTGATCTCCTCGACGATCCCCGGAGGCGCCGGTCTATAGGGGTCGTTCATACGGTTGCTCAACTCGTGGATCTTCCTCCGGGCCCAGAGAGTGGCCACCACGTCGTGGTCCGGCTCGTAGGCAGGGAGATCCACGTCCAGCTCCGAGCTCCAGGGCCTGCCGGCGAGCGTCCCGTTGATCGTGATCCGGTCGCTCCCGCCCCGCTCGTACTGCCCTACCACCACCAGAGGCTGGCCCGCGAACAGGTCCGGCACCCGGGAGGGGTACACGTCGTGGACGCCCAGGTCGCCCCAGTCCACCGAGATGTTGACCAGGTAGGGGTTGTTGATCTTCTCGTAGATCGTCGAGACGGCCTCGGTGGGGTCCTCGCCGAGTCCGACGTAGAAGGCCTGGCCCAGTCCGGCCTCGGCAAGCCCCTCGATCAGGTACCTGTTTGTGGAGGAGCCGACGCCTATGCTGAAGAGCCTGGTGCTCGGTCCGAGCGTGGACTCCAGCTCCGCGAGGATCTCGCTCTCGTTGCCTATGTAGCCGTCGGTAAGGAAGATGATGAAGCGCATCCTGTCGGGGTCCTCGGGGTAGCCAACCGCCGCCCGGATGCCCTCGATCATCATGGTCCCGCCCTGCCCCGAGAGCCGCTCTATGTACTCAATGCCCCGCTCTATGTTCTCGGGGTCGTAGGCCAGGGGCGCGGGAGACATGCTGCTCGCAGTCTCCGAGAACCTCATGATCTGGAACGAGTCGCCCGGGTTCATACCGCGCACGAAGGTCCTGACCGTCTCCCTGGCCGTGTCCATCGGGAAGCCGCTCATGGAGCCCGAGCAGTCTATCACGAAGAACATCTCCTTGGGCGCGATCCTGCTGACCGGCACGTCAACGTCGGGCTGCATGACCAGCATGAAGTGGCCGCCCAGCTGGTCGTTGTGTGCCAGCACGCCGGTCTGGATCCACATCGCGGAGGTCCTGTAGGAGAGCACGAAGTCCCTGTTGGGGATCTCGCCCTCGTTGCGCAGCTCCACCGTCGCAACCCCGTCCTCGTCGATGTCCCAGTCTATCTCGTGGTTCAGTGACGAGAGCCCCATGACCGCGACGCCCGCGTCTATGGTGACGGATATCTCGATGTCGTAGCCCGGCCTGGTGCCCTCCGGCACGATCGGAGGGGTTATGCGGTGGGCGTCCGCCACGGAGGTCTGCACCGTGTCCGTCCCGAAGATCACGCGGGTATGGGCGCCCGGGGGCACGAACCTGGGCCCCACGACCGTGGGGAAGGACAGCTCGTACTCGCCCGAGTCGTACTCCACCGGGGCGACGTAGCTTATGTCTATCACGATGCTGTCGCCCGGGAGGATGTTGCCCACGCTCTGGGTGAAGATGTTGGGCCGCTCCTGCTCCAGCAGCGCAGCGGTCCGCCCGGCGCTGATGGCCTGCTCGTAGATGGTCCTGGCCTCGTCACGCTCGTGGATCTCGCCATGAACCAGCCGGTCTCCGATCCACATGTCCATCCTGTCCACGGCCCCGGACTCGGGGAGAGGAAAGGTATAGACGGCCTCGATCACCTCGTCGTAGGGGTTGCCGTAGACCTGCCTGACCCTCGCCCTCTGTATGTTGCCGCTGACGCTTATGTCCACGATGGTGTGCTC
>JAFGKQ010000046.1 GCA_016928495.1 Candidatus Fermentibacterales bacterium | reverse complement strand
GTGGCCATCCTCGACGCGGACAAGGAGGGCTTCCTCCGGTCGAGGACGAGCCTGGTCCAGACCGCCGGCCGGGCCGCCAGGAACATGGCTGGACGGGTGATCCTCTACGCGGACGAGATGACCGACTCGATGGCCGCCGCGATCCGGGAGACAACGCGCAGGCGGGAGATCCAGCTCGAGCACAACCGGACCCACGGCATCACGCCCGAGACCATTCGCAAGACACGGGAGGAGATCCTTCGCACGACCAGCATCGCCGATGTCTTCGCCGGGGCGACTGCCGGTGGTGGCGAAGGAAGGCTCTCTCCGGAGAGCGCTCCGGAGCTGCCGGCGGACCCCGCCGAGGCGGCGGCCCTCCTGGAGAGCCTGATGCTGGAGGCTGCCTCCAGACTCGAGTTCGAGGTCGCCGCCGGTCTCAGGGACAGGCTGAGGGCACTGACCGGGGAGCGGTCCGGCAAGCCGGGGCGCGGGTCCGGGAGACCGGGAACCGGGAGTGGCTGAAGAGCTATAGAACCATTAGAATCGGAGTGGCGGGGAGTGGTTCTCCGCTCTCTCACCGAGGGGCGCTGCAACGGACTTGACAGGTCACAAAGGCCGGACAATACTAGCAGCGCGGAACTAGTGAGAGTGTAAACCAACCTGTTGAAAGGGGGAGTAATGAAGAGGGTGTTTCTGATGCTGGCGGCACTTGCTGCGGTCGGCTTCGCGTCCAGCCTCGAGCTGGATCGTCCGCTTCCGGTGTACGGCACCGACGACCTGCTGCAGTACGATGACGGCACCGCCTACTGGCTTACCTGGGGCGGTACCTACAGGGGTACCTGGTTCGACGTCGAGGATTTCATCCCCGGCGCACCGGGCTGGCTGACTTACGAGTCAGAGCTGTGGTTCTACCACCACGCTGATCGTCCCTGGGACACCGCGTCCTTCTACTGCGAGCTCTGGAACGGTGGCGTCGGCGCCCCGACCGACCAGCTCGACCAGACGTCCGTTACCGCAGTCCACTACGCGCCCTGCTACGCCGACTACGGTGACGGTATCGCTACTGACCTCCAGTTCTGGGTGATCATCAACAGCGAGATGTCGGCTGGCGGCTGGCCTTCCGTCCTGGGTGACAACACTCCGAACAGCACGGATCACAGCTTCTTCTCGGATGACTTCGTGGTCTGGGAGCCCTGGGTAATCCAGGGTCCCACCGCCAACGACTACTTCATCCGTAGCGAGGGTGACCCCGAGGCTCTGAGTGAGACCACCTGGGGTGCTATCAAGGGGATGTACAACTAGGCCACTAGCCTGGTAGTCTTTCCCGAGCCAGCAATGGTTCAGAGGCGCCGGCAGCGTTCGCTGCCGGCGCCTCACCACATTCACGTCTTCCCTCCATTGACATGAGCGTGACCGTGGCCCGGAGCGCCGGGTTCTGCTGGGGCGTCCGCAGGGCGGTGGACTGCGTCCTCGACGAGCTCAAGAAGGGGGGCCGCGGCCCCTTCCTGCTCTACGGCCCCCTCGTGCACAACCCGCAGGTGCTCGAGGCCCTGCGGCAGAGGGGCGTGGATGTCTGGAACGGTGAGGAGGAATCGGCTCCTGCCTCCGGAGTGCTGTTCCTCAGGACCCATGGGGTCTCGGCCGGCGAGATGGAGAGGCTGTCGGGGCTCCCAACCAGGCTGAGGAACCTGGTCTGCCCCAGGGTGGCCAGGGTGCAGGCCCTTGCACGAAAGCACTCCCTGGAGGGAGACAGGGACATCCTGATCCTGGGCGATCCGGATCACTCCGAGGTCATAGCGCTGCTATCCTATGCCGGGCCGAGAGCCAGGCTCATATCCGGTCTTGCGGACCTGGACGCCCTTCCGCCGCTGACGCGCCCCGTTCTGCTGGCTCAGACCACTCAGAACGAGCTGCTGTTCGAACGGGTGGCGGAGCGCCTGGCCGGCGAGTACCCGGACCTCCTGGTGGAGCGGACGATCTGTGACTCCACCGACGAGAGGCAGGAGGAGCTGAGGGCCCTCTGTCCCAGAGCCGATTGCGTAGTGGTCGTGGGAGGGGCCAACAGCGCCAACACCTCCCGGCTGACGGCCATCGCTGCGGAGGAGGGGCTCCCCGCCTTCCAGGTCGAGACAGCGGACGATCTCCCGCTTGCGGCCCTCTCGGCGCACAGAAGGATCCTCGTGACGGCGGGCGCCTCGACTCCGAGCTGGGTCATCGGCAAGGTCAGGGAGAGGCTGCTCGAGATGCAGGGCAGCGCCCGGCCGGGGGGAGGGCTCCTGAGGTTCCTCAGGACCATCGTCTTCAGCAGCCTCTACGTAGCCCCGGCGGCCCTTGCGCTCGGAGCCGCCAGCGGGGTTGCGATGGGAGGGGAGCCCTGGATCAGACCGGCGCTGCCGGCCTGCCTGGCGGTGCTGGGGCTCCACAGCCTCAACGCCATCCTGGAGACCGCCAGGCCGCGGTTCGCCAGCTTCGGAAGGGACTCCTTCGTGAGGGCGAACAGGAGCTGGCTGCTCGCCGTGGCGCTGCTCTGCATCCCTGCCTCGATCGCACTCGGAGCGATGCAGGGGCTCCTGCCAGCCGCGGGCTACGCCGGCGTCTGGCTCCTTTTCGTGGTCTACTCACTGCCTCTTGCCGGAGGAGGAGGCGGGCTC
>JAFGKQ010000045.1 GCA_016928495.1 Candidatus Fermentibacterales bacterium | reverse complement strand
GTCGATGTCACCGTCGCCGTCCATGTCGACTGCCTGAACGCAGGAAGCACCTTCGAAGCCGGTGGCGACAACCCGTTCGCTCCACGATGTGCCGGAGCCGTTGTTGCTCCACCAGCTTATCATGTCGCCGAACTCGGCGGCGCAAACCACGTCCTTGTCGCCATCGGAATCGACATCGGCACAGACGACGTGGCTTGCTCCATCGAATGAGCCGTCGATGGTGTGCTCGACCCAGCTCGCGCCCATCCCGCCGATGTTCTCGAACCAGCAGACGTCGTCGGCGTTCCTGGCAGCGCCTACTATGTCCAGGTCGGAGTCACGATCGATGTCGGCAGCGTAGACGGTCCAGGCGCCGTCGAAAGAGCCCTCCACCTGGATCTTCGTCCAGGACGAGCCGTCGTGACGCCACCATGCGACGTCGTCCGCCACGGAGGCGGCGCCGAAGAGGTCCGTGTCCCCGTCGTCATCGATGTCCGCGGCCATGACGCAACAGGCTCCATCGAAGCTGCCGTCGACCAGGTGGTCGATCCAGGTGTCCCCGGAATCGTCGTAGTTCTCCCACCAGATTATGTCGTCGGTTCCGGACACCGCAGCTATGAGGTCCTGGCCCCCGTCCATGTCGATGTCTGCGCCCCAGGTCCACCTCAGCGAGTTCAGGTTGGTCCTCACGGTGTGCTGCACTGGAGTGCCGAGAATGACCTGATCCAGGAACAACTGGCCGGGGTAGGTTGTGTACTCGATGTATGCGGAGCTGCTGAAGCTCGTGCCCCAGGTGGATACGGGGCCGGCCACGCCCGGTCCTCCGGTCCAGCTCGTCTGAGTCTGACTGACCGCGCCTGCCAGGGGGGCGACGACGAGACAGGCGAACGCGACAAGAGGCAACGCAAGACGACGGGAGTTCATGCTGAGCCAGCCCTTCACATAGAAGACACTGCAGCGCTGCGGAATACCCGAGCAAGGGAGGGACTCGAGGCGGTACCTCTCCGAGGATACACACCCCCTCTTGCCCTCACGAGCACCACGACAGTTGATAAGCGCCTTTGCGCCTTTCCGCAAGTACCGAGCAGGCAAACGGATGGGATAGCGGACAGGAGGTTGACGGTCAGCGCGGGATAGCGTAGCCTTAGCCGTTCCAATTGGTCCCTCGTTCCAGTCCCACATCTTCCATTTCGCCAGGCGCGCGAAAAGCGGAAGGAGCTGATCCATGCTGGAGGAAACCTACCAATCGCTGGTCAAGCGTGATCCGGACCAGCCTGAGTTCCACCAGGCCGTCCGCGAGGTTCTCGAATCGCTCGAGTCGGTCCTCGACAAGCACCCCGAGTACCGCTCCGCCAGGATCGTGGAGAGGATCATCGAGCCGGAGCGCGTGATCATCTTCCGTGTTCCGTGGGTCGATGACAGCGGTGAGGTCAGGGTGAACAGGGGCTTCCGCATCGAGGCCAACAGCGCCATCGGCCCCTACAAGGGAGGCCTGCGCTTCCACCCGTCCGTGAACCTTGGGATACTCAAGTTCCTGGCCTTCGAGCAGATATTCAAGAACGCCCTCACCGGCATCCCCATGGGCGGTGGAAAGGGCGGCTCCGACTTCGATCCGAAGGGCAAGTCGGACGCCGAGGTGATGCGCTTCTGCCAGAGCTTCATGATGGAGCTGTTCCGCTACATCGGTCCGACCACCGATGTCCCCGCCGGAGACATAGGCGTTGGCGGCCGCGAGATCGGCTACCTCTTCGGCACGTGGAAGAAGCTGCGGAACCAGTGGGGCGGAGTGCTGACGGGCAAGGGCCTCGCCTACGGCGGAAGCCTCATCAGGCCGGAGGCGACGGGCTACGGTGCAGTCTACTTCGCGCAGGAGATGCTAAAGACCAGGGGCGAGAACCTCGAGGACAAGGTGTGCCTGGTCTCCGGTTCCGGCAACGTCGCGCAGTTCGCCGCCCAGAAGATCAACCAGCTCGGAGGCAGGGTCGTGACGCTCTCCGACTCCTCCGGCTGCATCTACGACCCCGAGGGCATCGACCATCAGAAGCTGCAATGGGTCATGGAGCTCAAGAACGTGCGCCGTGGCAGAATAAAGGAGTACGCGGACAAGTTCACCGGCGCGACCTACCAGGAGTGGGATGCCTTCAATCCTCCCACGGACCACAATCCGCTCTGGGATCACAAGGCGGACTGCGCTTTCCCCAGCGCCACCCAGAACGAGATCAACGCCAGGGACGCCCGGAACCTCATCAAGAACGGCGTCTACCTCGTCTCCGAGGGCGCCAACATGCCGACCGTCCCCGAGGGCATCGAGATCTTCCTCGACGAGAAGATCCTCTATGGCCCCGGCAAGGCGGCCAACGCCGGCGGAGTCGCGACCAGCGGCCTGGAGATGGCTCAGAACGCCATCTTCTCGAGCTGGAGCCGCGAGGAGGTCGACCAGAGGCTCCACCAGATCATGGTCAACATCCACGCTCAGGCCCATGCGGCAAGCGAGAAGTACGGGGCCAAGGGCAACTACGTCCTCGGCGCCAATGCCGCCGGCTTCCTGAAGGTGGCAGAGGCCATGATGGCGCAGGGCGTGGTCTAGAACCCGACACCAACCGACTGTCAGGGCGGGCCCATCCAGGGCCCGCCCTTCCGCTATGCGCGGATGGGCTTTCTCTCAGTTGCCGACGGATGGCTTGAGAATAAGGCCTTTCCCGGACCTTCCGTCGATCATCACGCGGATGGCGTTGTCCAGTCGGAGGCGCCGGACGTGCTCGGTGCTCTCGGCCGGCTCCATGGAGGCAAGCCATTCCCAGTCTATCCTGGCGCTCCCGCTCTGCCATGGCACGGTGAAGTAGCCGATTCTGAGCGAAGTCAGGTTCTGGAAGAAGTGGGAGCCCTGGGACGGGTCGACGTTCATGTTGGCAAGCCCTGTCTCGACGATCACGCGGGCGTTGCTTACATGATTCCAGCATACGGGGATGCCCAGCCATGGGTCGGACGAGCCCCACCTTCCGGGCCCTATCAGAAGGTACTTGTCGCCCCGCTCCCTCGCCGTGCGGTTCAGGCTGCCGATTTCCTCCACGATCTCCCTGGTGCTCGAAGCGTCGAAGGCTTCCGGATCGACGTAGATGATGTCCATCAGCGATTCGATCACACCGTTCCCGAGAGCTGCCTCGCTGTAGACGAGAACGGAGCCCTCATCGCCCACTCCCTGCAGGTCCACTTCCACCAGCTCGTCACCCACCACCATCGGCCTGATCTGGAGAAGGTGGAAGTGCGCCGGGGTCGGCCTGTCACTTCCGAGCCGCACCGCGAACTCGATCTCCACCGGGCAGGCCATCGCCTGCTCGCCCATCTTCAGGAGTGTGTCCAGTATCTCGGCAAGAGGTATCACCCTGTTCTTCAGGACGTGGGCAAAGTTGAGCACACGGGGTCCCGCCCTGTTCACTCCGTCGTAGATCACGTCATCCTGCGGGGAGTAGGTGGAGGCCAGATACTCCAGCACTCCCTGCTCCTCGGCTCGCTCGAGGCCCAGGTTGAGCAGGTACTGGTCCTCGTCCTCCTGCATGCTCACGCTGGAGGAATGGCCCATATCGATCGCCCAGAAGGTCTTCTGGGAGTCCCTCAGCATCGAGGCGGTGTCGGGGAACTGAGGGAGGACCCCGGGATACCTCGGGGTGAACCTCAGAGAGACGCCCCCATCCACGACCGTCTTGCCCAGCCCGAGCGCGAGGTTCACGACGCCGTCCTCGGGGACGGCGGACCCGACAGGATAGTAGTCGTAGGACCTTCCCACCCCGGAGATGTGCGGGTAGAAGCACGTTCCGTGCCTGTCACCCACGACCTCCTGGATCAGGATGGCCATCTTCTCCTCTTCGGCGCGATGGTTGGTCGCCTCGATATAGGACCTTGCGCCCTGCAGGAACGTGGAGGCGTAGACCAGCTTGATGGCCCCCGTAAGGTCCCTGAACCTGCTGTCGAACTCCATGTGGTTATTGGGCAGCATCTTGGTGTAGTAGATGCCGGCGAACGGCTGATAGAGGGCGTCCTCGAGGAGACTGGAGGAGCGCACCGCCAGGGGGCTGGTGATGGCCCTCGCGAAGTCCCTGAGATCGCCCAGGATGGTCGGGGGAAGGTCCGACTGCAGGAATCGGTTGATGATCCTGAGGTCCCTCTCCTGGCCCAGGGCGAACCCCAGTAGATCGTTCTCGGTCATGAACTGGTCGAACACGTCGGTCCCCAGCACCAGCGTCCTCGGAACCGAGATCGAGATCTTCCGGAACCTCTCCGGGTCGAGGTTGTTCGTGAGCACCTTGTCCATGAAGGCAAGGCCCCTCCCCTTGCCGCCGACCGAGCCCCCGCCAAGCTTGCTGAACCTCGAGTAGTCCTCGTAGAAGGCTCGCGAGTAGGTCACGACCGAACCTCGGTGGCTCTCCTCCCTGAAGCTCCTCATGGTCTCCAGCACCGCATCCCGTATCTCCCGTGCGGAGCTCCTCTCCGCCCCCGAGAGGGAGCTGATCCGGTCCGCCAGCTCGAGCTCCGTGTGAACGCGCAGCCACCTGGTCAGCTCGCCGCCGACGACGTAGCGGGATACCACGGCCGGATCCAGTCGGCCCAGAGCCAGGTAGAGCGCGTCCACGTTGCCGACCGTCCCCTTGATGGACCCATCCTCGGCCCTGAACACCAGGTCGCCGAATCCGAACGAGGTGCGGAGATGCCCTTCCAGGTCCGCCATGAGAGTAGGGGAGTCCTTCCGCAGCAGGCCCACCCCCATCTTCCCGGCTACTCTCGCGGCATCCTGCCGGCTGGACTGGAACAGGATGGGCAGCCCTGGCATGGACTCGCGCACCAGTTGGGCGAGCTCGGGCCCGGCATCGGCCTCTTCCTTCCCGCCTCGCGGGAAGCACAGGTCGCTGATCACCCCGAGGATGTTCGGCCCGTAGGTCTCGAAGAGGCTTGCCGCTTCCTCGAAGCTCGAGGCCAGCAGGAGCTTCGGCCGTGTCCTGGCCCTGAGCTTGCGCTGCACCATCGGCAGGCTGGTGCCCAGGATGTCGTTCATGAGCTCCCGGATGACGTCCATGGCCCTGTGGACGTACCTGGAGTAGAAGAATATCGAGTCCTCGACGAGCAGGAGGTTCTGCACGCCTATCGACTCCGAGTCGAAGGCAGCGTTCTCCAGGTCCTCGATCAGTTCGATGATCCCCAGCAGGATGCTCCCGTCCCCCTGCCAGACGAAGATCCTGTCGATGCAATCCGGATCCCTACTCTCGACCAGCCGCGGAAGCTCCGGAGTGTTGTAGGCGATCATCACGAACGGGGTCCCCGGGCGAACCTGCTTGACCCTGGCCGCGAAGGTGTTGGGATCCATGTCTCCTACCCGCATCACGGACACGACCAGGTCGTAGTCGGAACCGTCGAGCTCCCGGAGCGCCGCCTCTCCGCCTGAAACCTGGGTCAGGACCGGGACGTAGTCCCTCTCCTGGCCCCTGTAGGCCTTGGCCAGGTGATCGCCCAGCCTTCCGTCCTCCTCCAGTAGGAAGTAGTCGTACAGGCTGGCCACAAGCAGGACCTTCCTGATCTGGAAGGGCCGGAGCCCTTTCAGCCTGGAGATGTAGGAGCCCTCAAGCCTGAGGGCGTGAGCGCAGTCCCGTTCCTCGGTGTTCATGGGCGGGGAGGTCCCGTCAGAGCCTCTTGATGTAGCCCATGGCGAGGTCCTGCTCGCCGTTCATCACGACCGAGACGTTCGCCTCGGGTACCTCGCGTTGGACGCGGATGACCTTCAGCACCTTCTCGAGGTGCCGCGCCTCGGGTATCAGGCGCTTCAACTGGTTGTGGGAGAGAGTGAAGAACTCCCGGTTGAAGAAGGTCGAGGGGTCGTCCGGGTAGAGGGGGAGGTACTTTATGCCGGCCTCGACCAGGTCCTGGAAGAAGTGGGTGCCGAAGGAGAGCTCCGGGACGTAGCCCCGCTTCGTGAAGGCCATCTCCACCAGGACAGCGGTGTTGTTGATGTCGCTGTAGCCGACACGTACGCCCAGCTTGATATCGCCCCTGCTGCCCCAGCGGCCGGGGCCCATCAGTATGAACCTCCTGGCCGGCAGCTTCTTGTTGAGCGTGCCGACCGCTCGGCCCACCTCGATCAGGTCCTCCATGCCCTGAAGGAGATCGTACTCCATCGGATCCACGAAGACGATGTACTCGATCTCCTCGGCAAGGCCGTCGGTGACGAACCTGTTGGCGGTGAAGAGCTGGTCCGACTGTGGGACCCCTGTCGGGATCGAGACGCTGCTCCGGGACACCCCGTAGCTCTGCGGGCGGCACTGGAGCAGGTAGGGAGTCTGGATGTCCCCCGCATAGGCGAACTCGATGTCGACGGGGAAGCCGAGCGCAGTCTCCAGCACCTCGAGGAT
>JAFGKQ010000044.1 GCA_016928495.1 Candidatus Fermentibacterales bacterium | reverse complement strand
GCTGGTCATCGACACCCGTGTACTCGACGATCGCCTGCTCCGGACCCGAGGGCCAGCTCCAGCCGAAGTCCTCATCGAGGGCCATGGCCCTGTACCAGAACTCCCCAGGCGCATGCCCGGTGAAGGTGTAGGTGCTGACCGGTATGTCCAGGTCCACGAAGTCGTTCTCGTCCCAGACCTCGCACCTGATGTCGTCTATGTAGAGGTGGGAGGAGCTGCCCTGGGTCCGCCACCTGAACAGCACGGTCTGGCCCTGGAACTCGTCCAGCTCGTGGATGTTGAAGCGCCAGACCGGGTCTATCCGGGTGAAGGTCTGAAGGTAGTGCCAGTTGGCGCCCCCGTCGGGGGAGTAGTCGAAGCTGCCCTGGCAGTAGCCGTTGGGAACGCTGTTGTAGGACCAGAAGCTGAACCTGCCGCCGCCCGTCGCCGGAATGATCGCGGAGCCCTGCCAGGTCATGGTGCCGGTGCCGTTGGAGCCGTAGCTCTGCGGGCTCGAGTGGTACTGGGAGCTGGTGACGCTCCAGTTGCTCATCGTGAACGGCCCGGAGCTGCCGTCGTCATCCAGGAGTACCTGGTAGCCCTCCAGCTCCTGGAGTCCGTATGCGCCGCAGCCGCTGACATCCGTCCAGTCGACGGTGAAGGTCTGGCCCACCGTGCCTATCGGATCTACGACAGGCACTCCGGGCACGTGTGGATCGAGAGGGCAAGCGGCAAGGAGTGCAGTCACGAGGTAGCTGCGCAGGTTCCGCCTGTGAAGGCTGATCACCTCGTCCGGATCGGGCCAGAAGCCCGCGAAGTCAGAGCCCGTCTCGTGGTTCCAGCTCATGGTGCCGTAGAGGCCGTAGGAATGGTCCCTGGTGTTGCCTGAGGAGTAGTAGTTGATCTCCGCTGCGGGACCGTGAAGCTCGCCCGTTGCCCAGTTGACCATTATCTCGCCCTGGGCCTCGTACTGGGCAGCATGCGTGGTTGGGTCGTCGGTCCAGCCCCAGGGATAGATCAGGATGTTGCCGTAGCTGTGAGTCGAGTGCATCTGGACCGGAGTACAGGTCTGCCAGAAGTCGTCTATGTTCGATGTCTCGGGCTCGCTCAGAGGGGCGGTGCCCCTGTAGGTCTCGGAGTTCGGGTCTCCGCTGGACCCGGGCCCGCCCCAGGCGACCGACCAGTTCCTGTTGAGGTCTATCCCGTTGCCGAGGGACCAGTTCATGTTCTTGCGGTGCATGCCTCCCCCGCCGGGGGCGATGGACTCGTTGTAGACGTAGCCGTCCACGTTGTTGCAGGGCAGGCACCAGACGTCGCGGTTCTCGAGCACGTAGTCGGCGACCAGGCCGCAGTAGCCGTCGCGGCCGTGGTTGACGCAGAGCCACTCCATGAAGTGGCAGATGTTGTCCATCGTCGCCGGCTCACGCGCGTGGATCAGCCCGTCGTACCAGCAGTTGGGCCTCGACGGGTCGTCGTTGTAGAACGAGTTGTCGGTGCCCAGCTTCATCACGAGCTGGGGCCGGCCCTGGTAGGTGTCGCCAATGGAGGTGGGGGCGCTGGTGATCGATGGGTAGTCGGCATGGAGCTGGTCCAGCCAGTCCTGTATCTCGTCCCAGGTCATGTAGCCGCCCATCTCCAGGCCCTGGCAGCGAAGCTCGTAGAGCCTGTCGAGGTTCTCGACCCTGACCTCGTACCTGACGCCCGTGCGGTCCAGGGCGTGCATGTCGTGAAGGCTCAGCACCGCGTCTGCCGAACCGTCGCGATAGACATGGACGATGTCCGCTCCGGAGTTGACGACCAGAGCCGCCTCGAGATCGCTGACGGGGAACACGTGTATCAGCGAGTGGTAGGAGAAGGCCGGCGCTGCCGCAAGCAGCACGGCCACCGCCGCGAAATGCATCGATCTCATCCCTGACCACCTCCATGACTGATTCTCGATACTGCCGTCCGAGCGAAGATAAGACCTTGGCGCTCCCCTGAAAACACCACGACGCGACGCGATCAGGGAAGCTGGCTCGTCCCCGTTCCCGCACTGCTGACCAGCCTGTCCCCCAGCTCGAACCTGAAGGGCAGGAGGCTTCCCGCGATCGTTGCCGTGTCGCCCGCCATGTCCGCCAGTACTACATCCCCCGAGAGCACCCTGAGTCCGATCAGGCTGCCGGTGTGCTCCTCCCGGTCCTCGTATATCTCGTAGCGGAGGCCGTCCGTCTCGAAGGCCAGCCTGTTGAGATCCATGCCCATGTTCGCGCCGCCCATGCCGGGCCGCATGTACCAGGCATACTCGAAGCAGCCCCAGCTCGCGGGAGAGGGCTCCGGGAACTCCAGCTCGATCGCGTCCGGAGCGCCCAGCCGGCACGCGACGTAGTCGCCGGCCGGCGAGTGCAGTATGGAGACGACCTCCCCTCCCGAAGGCACGAAGAACGAGAACAGGACCTCCTCTCCGGGCAGCTCGAGGCAGTCCCCGTAGTCCGTGCCCGGGGCGGGGACGGCCGTGAGAACGGCAGGGACGAGCAGGGCGACGCCCCTCGCCACTCCCGTCATCATCCTGCCTCGTGACCGGTGCCGAGGAGCCGCCCATCACTCCCGGCACGAAGCTCCGGCTCGGGGGACAGCTCCCCACGGGAGACCAGGTAGACGTACTCCTTGTTGCGGAGGTGGCTGACCTTCCCGACCTTCTCTCCCCGCGGGTTGTGTATGCCGATCTGGGCGCCGACATAGCGCTTGAAGTCCCTCTCGATCGTCGTCACCCTCGCGCCCCCGTTCCGGAGGGAGCCGAGCATCGATTCCATCCGTTCCCTGCTCAGGTAGCCCTCGTTGCTGGAAGAGACGACCAGAACCGGCGCACGGACGGAATCGAGCAGCCGGCGCATCGCCCCGGCAAAGGCCGGACGCGAGTTGAACACACTCCTGCGCTTGCGGACGTCCTCCCTCTTGCAGGCCACGCCGTAGACAGGGGGCTTGTCCCAGAGCACGAGCGACTCCCACACATGGTAGTTGCCGAGGTAGGAATGCTGGTTGTAGGGCGGGTCAATGTAGGCGACATCGCCTTCGAGCACCTCCGCAGCTTCCAGGGCATCCAGGCGGACTGCCCGGCCCTTGCCGCGGCGCGCCCGGGGCAACACGTCGGGAACCCTCAGCTCGAGGTCGTTGAACGATCTGGGTGCCCAGTCCTTGAGATAGGCCATCTGAAGCCCCGTGGTCGAGTCTACCCTGTCGGCAGCCTCCATCAGCGATACCAGCATCACGGCCTCCAGCTCCGGATCGAGAGCCTTTCCGGCGATGGCCTCGCGGATCGCGTCTATGCGCTCACCGTTCTTCGGCTGGAGGTAGCGCGCCCTCTCGCAGAAGGTCTCGGTGAAGTAGCCGGGAGAGCCCTTCAGTGCGTTCAGCTCCCTGACGAGCCTTCCCGCATCCTCCATGACGTCTTCGGCGTCGGCCTGTACGTAGCACCGGGCAAGCATGAGGGCGTAGGCGTTGTGATCGTTGGCGAGAACCCGGTAGCCGGCAGCCTTCAGTGCATGTCCCACGCGGGAGGTGCCCGAGAAGAGATCGATCACCGTCCCGGCACCCTCCACGGAGCACACGGCTTCCAGGATGAGAGGCACCAGTGCTCGCTTCGACCCTATGTACTTGATCAAGACCGGCTCCCGGGGACGCAAGGTCTCACCGTCCCGTTTCCCGGCCGGGGCAGGGCCTCGATGCAGGTTCTCCGGGCCATGGCGCGGATGCCCACGGCTTCCGGACCGGATATGCGGGACCACACGATCAGGGCCAACTCCGACTCGCCGATCGGATCGCAGGGGTCCCCCGGAAGCCGGGGCCGGCAGGCCCGGGCATTCGGAGTCGCAGAAGCCGGAACGCCGGAAGTCGGAGCCTGCCCCGCGGGACGCAAGGCCGTGCAGCTCCTATCCCGCAGGCCCTCATGTTATCCACTTCCTGTTGATGTTCCCCAGGGTCACCAGGAACAGCACCGCGCAGAAGCCTGCCAGCACCACGAAGTCAAGGCCCAGGGGCATCGTGTTCCTTCCGGATATCGAACCCCGCAGGATGTCCGCTCCGTAGGTCAGCGGGAGCATGTAGGACAGCGGGCGCAGCAGCGGCGGGAGAGAGGCCACCGGGAAGAACAGGCCGCAGAGGAAGATCATCGGGAAGCGGAAGAAGTTCGAGAAGGTCTGGGCCTCGAACACCTCCTTGACCGACACGGCTATGAACAGGCCCAGGAAGGTCGAGCTCACGGCTATGAGAGTCGCCGCGGGGATCAGGACGAACCAGTTCACGGCCGACAGGTCGGTCAGGAAGGCTGCCACGGCGACCGGCACGAAGGCGTTGACCGTTCCGAACAGAATCGCCCCGGAGGTCTTGGCCAGCATCAGGAGCTGCAGGGATATCGGGGCGAGAAGCAGCCGCTCGAACGACCTGCCCTTCTTCTCGAAGGTCACCGTGACGGAGAGAACGCTGGTTGTCCCGAACAGGATGCTCAGCGCCACGAGGCCCGGGAGCAGGTCCGGGAGGCTGTCGATCCCCAGGCCGGAGCGCACGAAGAACATCGTGGTCCAGACCAGAGGGAAGAGCAGGCCCCAGCTTATGTTGGGCGGCTTCAGGTAGTAGGAGCGGACGTCCTTGGCGAGGATGCCCCAGAACGCTATCCAGGTCTTCATGACCCTCCCCCTCCCCTGTTCCTCTCTTTCTCCTGCTTCATCAGGCCGGCCTCGATGCCGGTGATGCTCACGAAGACCTCCTCAAGCGAAGGGTAGATCTTCCTGGCCTCCGTGACCTCCAGGCCGTCGTCCTCGAGCAGCCTCACGACGGGACCGACTCGGACGGGATCCGCCGATTCGACTCGCACCCCGTCCGGAACCCGGGAGCATCGGAGGCCGGGCAGGGCCGCTTCTATTCGCTCGCACACCCTGCCGGCGTCGCCGCGGAACGAGAAACGCACGACGTGCCGGCCCTCGGTGTCGCGCATCAGGTTCTCGACCGTGTCCACGCGGGCGATCCGCCCCCTCACGATGAAGGCGATCCTGCGACAGAGCCGCTCGGCCTCCTCGATGTAGTGAGTCGTGAGGAAGACGGTAGTTCCCGTCGAGTTGAGATCGGCGATGAGCTGCCGGATCTGGCGCGCGCTGGCCACGTCTATGCCCGTAGTAGGCTCGTCCAGAAACAGGATGGGCGGGCGGTGGATAATGCCCGCCGCGATGGTCAGCTTTCGCTTCATGCCCCTCGAGTAGCCCGCGAACCTCCTTCCGGCCGCCTGTTCCAGGCCGAATGCCCGGAGCAGCTCCTCCGCCCGCTCCTGCCGCTCTCTCCTGCGCATGCCGTAGAGCGAGGCGCAGAAGCAGAGGTTGTCGAAGCCGGAGAGCTCGGGATAGAGGTTGCTCTCGTCGGGCACCACTCCGATCATGTGCTGGGCGGCTTTCGGATTCCCGGAGCAGTCGAGCCCAGCGACGCTGATCGCTCCCGAGTCCGGCCTGGAGAGCCCGGTGAGGATGTTTATGGTCGTCGTCTTGCCCGCTCCGTTGGGCCCGAGGAAGCCGTAGATCTCGCCCCTCTCCACCGAGAAGGAAATGCCGTCAACGGCAACGACGTCTTCGAAGGCCTTCTTCAGCCCACTCACAGCGATCAGGGGCTCCGGACCGTGACCGGAAGCATCCGGGTCGAGTTCCATCAGTCTCCTTCCATGAGCAACCGGGCGCACTCCGTCAGGGAACCCCGCCCGCATGACCGGACGGCCCGCCCGGCCGCTCTCCGCAGGAAGACCCGGCATCTTCCAGCCAGAGTGGTATCTCCTTCTCTCCCCTCGGCGAGAGCCCGTAGACCCCCCTGGATACCCTGTCGAACCAGCCATAGACGTCCCTGTAAAGTATGTTCCTCGCCCCGGGCTCATGAAGCGCGGCTGCCACGCTCGAAGCCCTGGTGGGCCCGGCCTCCAGAAGGAAGCTGGCGATCGCGAGGGCCCGCTGCCGGTAGGCAGTCATTATCCCCGTCCTCCTGGCAGCTCCTCCGAGGTTGGGGTCACCCACACGCCTCAGAAACTCCCCTAGCAGGCGCTCCTGGCGGCGCTTGGACCTGCGGGGCCTGTACTCGCCGGGATCGAGAAGCACATCGACACTCCCGGCCTCGTGGCCGGGGTCGATGGTCACCAGGCCCAGGCCAAGCATCCTCAGGAGTCTCACGACTCGCCTCCGCCGCCTGCCAAGGCTGCTCGAGCGCGCGGGAACGCCTACGTAGACCTTCGGTGTCAGCGCCAGCCGCTCAACCGCCTGCAGGATCACATCGAGGCCCAGAGTGAGCTTGAGCTCCACGACGACTGGAGCCTCTTCGCCACGGACGGCGAGCACATCGCAGTCCCCCACCTCTCCCTTGACGGCATAGCCCTGGGATTCGAGGAACAGCTTCAGGGGCTGGTAGAGATCAGACTCCCTCAAGCCGCGCGCCGTTCCTGTCGCAGGCTCACCCGGCCCGGCCCCTGCGCGCAGCCGCGATACCCATGGCGCTCAGCGCTCCGGCACCGGCGGCGCCCGGCCAGGAGACCCAGACTGGGATCTCCAGGCCTCCGACGAGAACCTGCACGCCCAGGATGGCCCTCACCGCGTGAGCGATGGCCACGACACCGAATGCCGCCCCGGCGAGCCAGCACCAGGTTCCTGGTCTCACGGTCCACTCCCCTTCGCGAGGCACTGCCGTCCGGTCTCCGTGTCAACCCGGACGGGCCTGTCGCTCAAGCCGAAACGACACTATCGGGGTCCATGAGGAGCTGTCAATCGAACGACGGAGTCCCTGCGCTCCGGATGATCAGGGTCCCGGGAGCAGGGCGAGCGGACGGAGACACATTTCCCGGAACCGGAGCGTCGGCCGGCGGAGCGGGGCTAGTCCTTCTGTGGCCCCCGGAGCCAGGCAAGAGCCTCGGCGTCATCGGTGAAGATGGCGACATTGCCTCCGCGGTTGACGGCAACGTCCTCGAAGAAGGGATCGAGCATCTCCTCCCTCGCGAGAAGGGCAACGCGGATGCCGTTGCGCGCCAGAGAGGCAACGTCTGCCCCCGCCCGGAACAGCTCCATGGTGTCGAAGTCGGTCTCGAGATTCCTGGCGTCTACGAGCACCTTGCGGCAGTCGTTGGAGGAGCAGGAGTCTATCACCGGCTGAAAGACGTTCTGCTCCCCGCGAAGCCGCTCCATGGGGTACTCGCCGGAGAGGCGTACATGCAGCACCCCGTCTTCGAGACGGAACCCCTCCTCGTAGCCCTTCATGCCCCCCGGCCTCCCGGCGCCCGGCAGCGATGCTGCAGGCCCAACGCCATGGCCCCGTCCGGGCACCTACAACCTGGTGGAGACTATCGGTACCCGACACCCAGCGGTCAACGATCTCCCTGGAGCATGGGCACAGCTCCGGCGGAACGTCTCTCCCGTCCGAACCACCGCCGGGC
>JAFGKQ010000043.1 GCA_016928495.1 Candidatus Fermentibacterales bacterium | reverse complement strand
GTCCACGGCCAGGACATCGTATTCATCCCTCTCGAGCAGCATGCCGGCAGTCTCCCGGCCTATGCCGCTCGCGGCGCCCACGACCATCACGACTGGTCTGATCTCGCTCATTCGAATCCGTTCACCCTCTTCAGCAGCACGATCAGAAGAAGTGCCTGACCAGCCCGAGCACGCCCTGGCTCCAGGGAACCCTGTGAGAGGTGCCGCCGGGCTTCTCCTTGTAGCCGTCTTTCCGCTCCAGGTACCACTCGTAGTTCCTGAGGAGCGCCTGCTTGTTCGAGTACTTCGGCTCGAAGCCCAGGATCCTCTCTGCCTTCTCGATAGAGACGTATGAGTCCTTCGTGGCCGTCTTGTAGACCCACGGATAGAGCGGCGAGAGCTTGAAGAACTCCAGTATCTCGAGCGCAAGTATGACAAGGTTGCCCGGAGACTCCCTGATCTTCCTGCCGAAGCCGGCCTTGTCGAGGACCGCCTGGTAGTCCTCCCGCATGGTGCTGTACTCGCTGGCCCCTATGTTGAACTCGGTGTTCACCGCTTCGGGGTCCGCGTGCTCCGCGGCCTGCACTATCGCCTCGCAGAGGTCCTCCACGTCGAGAAGCTGGAACAGGTTCCTGCCCCTGCCGATCATGGGGAAGCTGCGGCCCTCCGAGGCCCATTGGTAGAAGATGGCGAAGACCCCGAGCCTCTCGGGGCCGACGAACGACTTGGGGCGAATGGTGGTGATTGTCATGCCCTTCTGGCGGAACTCCCGGACCATCTTCTCGGCCTCGATCTTGCTGTGGCCGTAGGGCCCGACGCCTATGAGCGGATCGTCCTCGTAGAGCGGGTGCTTCTCCGGTAGGCCGTAGACGGCGGTCGAGGAGATGTAGAGCCCCCTCGTCACCCCGTGCTCTAGCGCCGACTCGAGGACGTTCCTGGTCCCCTGGATATTGGTGGTGAGTATGTCCCTCTTCTTGTAGAGAGGGAGCGCGGCAGCACCGTGCATGAAGACGTCCGCGCCCTCCATGCAGCGATCCACCGCCTCCCTGTCGCGCACGTCGACCAGGTGGTGCTCGATCCTGTCCATCATGTCAGGGTAGTCGAACGGCTCGATGTCTATCGAGACGACCTCGTGCCCCCGCTCGACAAGGTAGCGGATCAGGTTGATGCCCAGGAACCCCGATCCCCCAGTTACCAGCCATCTGGCCATAGCGCCCCCTTCTTGTTGCCATGCGCGGACGGGGTAGCGTACGCCTTCACCCGGAACCCCGAATATAGGACGGTCCCCCACCGATCGCACCTCTGCAGCCGCCGCTCGTCCCCCGGCGTATCGTCCCGCCCTGGTGGTCTCCTGGCCTGGTCAAACAACCGCATTTCCGTATCGTGTATACCAGAATACTAGGTATTATGCTGTTGCAAAAGCCTTTACAAATACGGTATATTTCGGGTTACCGCACCATGGACTCTGCAACGGGAAGGCCGTCATGGATGTGATGATCGAGTATCAGTTGTGTCTCGGATGTGGTATGTGCGCAAAGGTCTGCCCGGGCGGATTCGGGATCACGGAAGGCAGGCCGTTCGTGCTTGATCCGGAGGCACCCTGCATCTCCGATGCTGCCGAGCGGTGCCCCTCGAATGCCATCCGGATCGAAGGAAGCACCAAAGCCCCTGAGAGCGCGGGGCTCTCCCGGCCCGTGAACCAGCCAGGTCGGGGACTTGGTCAGGGACTCGGCCGGGGGGAAAGCCGGGCAAGAGGCCTTGGCAGAGGAATGGGCAGAGGGCTGGGTAGAGGGCCCAGGGACGGAAGAGGCAGTGGACGAGGCGGAGGAGGAAGAGGGAGATAGACGATGCCGTGGATCAGACAAGAAGACTGCGTTAGCTGCGGAGAATGCGTCGAGAGATGCCCCGTAGACGCCATAGCCATCGCTGAGGTATCCGCAGCGATAGACATGGCCAGCTGCATCCGCTGTGGCCTCTGTCACGGCATCTGCCCTACCGATGCGATAAGGCACGATAGCGAGAGAGTCCAGGAATGGGTCGAAGCCAACGTCACGAGGGCCACCGACTCAATGGACCTCTGCGAGCGGTATCTGGGCAGCGAGGCCGAGAAGTGGAAGTGCCTCGACAGGATGATCAACCACTTCGACAGGGAGATGAAGATCGCCGCCATGACCGTCGAGAGGCTCAGAGAGCTGACGAAGGCTTAGGACGAGCATTGCGGCGATGATGACCTTCGGACAGGTTCCATCGAGGCGGCTCGGCCGCAGCCTCGGAATTGACAACGCCCCGCCGAGGCTCTGGCGACGACTCCAGGCGAGGAGACCGTCAACCGCGCCTACCAGCAGCTGGCCGCCCGAGTGAGCGGCGTCCAGTACCTGATCGGTTACGAGGGCAATGCCATCTCTTCCACCGGACAGGTCGAAGAGGACTTGCTGAGCATCACCTCGGTCCGTCCGATGCGAGAGGACGGGGTGCGCGAGCTCCTCAGGCGCGCAGGTGCGGACTGGAACGTCGTCGATGGACTATTGGAACGGGGCCAGTTGGCCGAGGTCAAGCACCAGGGCCACAGGTTCTATCTGCGCAGGTTCGGGATTCCCCGAAAAGCTCCTACTCGGGGCCTCCGATAAGCCTCTTGATCTCGTCGAGCAGCTCCTTCGACTCGACAGGCTTGTCCATGAAGACCTCAACGGGAACGTACTCCGCGTTCTTCTCTGCGCCGAGGTCCATCCGCGACATCTGGGCATCCTTGCTGACTGCCGTGATCATGATGATGGGTATATGCTTGAGAGAGACGTCCGCCTTGATCTTCTCACTGGCCCATATGCCGTCTCCCTTGGTTTCCATCATTATGTCGAGCAGGATGATATCGGGGTGCTTCCGCTTCACCTCTCCTATCGCTTCCTTGCCGCTGGAGGCGATCCGCGTGCTGTAGCCGTGGGCCCGCAGCATGATCTCCATGGTCTCGGTGAAGTCGGGGTCGTCATCCACTATCAGTATTTCTTTCGCCATTACTGCTCCGTTCCACTGAGAGCGGGAATCCTGACCTCCACTGTGGTTCCTTCCTGCAGCCTGCTGGTCACCCTGATGCACCCGTCATGCGCGTCGACTATCCTCCTCACGATCGAGAGGCCGAGACCCATCCCCTCCTTCTTGTGCTCCGGCCTGGCGTTCTTACCACGGAAGAAGATGTCGAAGACCTTGTGAAGGTCCTCGCTGTCGATCCCCATGCCCTCATCCGTGACGACGAAGACCAGTGTTCCGTTCTCTCCCCTCACGCCGACGGACACCTTGTCTCCAGAATCGCTGTACTTGATGGCGTTGTGGATGATGTTCTCGAATACCCTCCCGAGCAGCTCGGGGTTGCCGAACAGGACTGGAAGATCGTCCGCTAGCGTCCACTCGATCCTGACGCCGTTCTGGCTCGCGTAACCGTCCATGTCACCGACCAGCGACTCGATGACCTTCCTGATGTCCGTCTCCCTCTTCTGGATGGCCTTGGTGCGCTCCTCCAGGTGGGAGAACACGAGGAGATCGTTCAGAAGCTTGACCAGCTCATTGATGCGAACCTTGGCCCTGGCCAGGAGCTCCCGCTGCTTCCCGGGATCGTTGTCCAGATAACCGTCCAGGATCAGGGTCAGTATGTTGTAGACGGAGGCCAGGGGCGCCTTCAGCTCGTGCGACACCTCGTAGGTGAACCGTGTCTTCGCCCAGGTCAACTCCACGGTTTTCGC
>JAFGKQ010000042.1 GCA_016928495.1 Candidatus Fermentibacterales bacterium | reverse complement strand
GGAGACGGGACAGGCGGGGATGCACTCGCCGCACCTTATGCACTGCGTCGACTCGGGGGTCAGGTCTATCCTGACGCCCATCGGGCAGACCTCTCCACACCTGCCACAGGCAATGCAGAGATCCTCATCGACGCTGATGCGATAGACGGAGATCCTGCCTGCCAGTCCCCAGATGGCGCCGAGAGGGCACACGAACCTGCAGAACGCCCTCCTCGTTACCGCTGACCAGCACAGGAACGCCACTGCAGCCGCGCTCTTCCACGCGAAGAGGAAGCCGAGGGAGAACACCGCAGGTCCGTTCAGGGCTACGAGCGGCCAACCGGCGAGGGCCGTCCCTGCCGGGCACACCACCTTGCAGAACCACTGCTCGCCCTGGCCCGGACAGGAGAGCAGCGGCAGGACGAGAACGAACAGCCCCAGGAAGACGAACCTGGCCCTCGAGAGAGTGGGGGGCGGTCGTAGCTCGAGCCTGCCGGTCAGCCTGAACAGCAGCTCCTGCAGGAGACCGAAGGGGCAGACGTAGGCGCAGGCTATCCTGCCGGCCACGAAGCCCGGCAGCATGACGAACCCCAGAACGCCGACGAATATGAGAAAGGCGGGGCTCAGGCTTGTGATTCCCGCAACGAAGCCCCGCCCGGACAGAAGGCTCTGCATGCTCCCGAGGGGACAGGCAAGCACGCTCGAAGGACACGAATAGCAGTGGAGCCCCGGAATACAGAAGGCCTTCGATGCACCGGTGTAGATGCTGCCATTGACCCAGCCAGAGAGATGCAGGTTGGCCGCGACAAGCGAGGCGAGCTGAACGGCCCGGCGCAAAGGCCGGGCGCGGGGACCCCGGGGCCGCGTGGCCACGGATCGTCCCCTCATCCCACTCCTATGCACTCCAGGCAGATCCTGGCGGCCTTTCTGAAGACGATCCCCGGATCACCTGCGATGTAGCCGGCAACGAAGGCAGCAAGAGCGATGCCGCACAGAACGAGCGCCATCGCCCTTCTCCCGGGTCTTCTCATGACTCTGCGGGGTGATCCGGACTCGGCCCGCAGCCGGCAGCGCTCCGGATGGGAATGGAGGCGGCGACCGGATTCGAACCGGTGAATCGCGGATTTGCAGTCCGCTGCCTTACCACTTGGCTACGCCGCCTCACCATGATGGTCTCGGGAACCGGATAATAGCCCGAAGGCAGGAGGAGAGCAACGCACCCTCACCGTATCAGTCGACCCAGTCGAGACCGATCCAGAGACTCCCCGGATAGGACAGCGGGCCGATCGGTGTGTCGACGGCGACATCGGCCCTGAGCAGCAGCCTTCCCAGATGGTCGGCATCCCTCAGGTCACTCTCTATGCCACCTATCGCGAGGGCGAGGTCTATGAACTCCATCGGCTCCAGGATCGAGGCGAGGTCGAAAGCGTCGAAGCCTATCCCGATGGCCAGAACATGGGTCTCGCCGTCTCCCGGGATCGTCCATGGCTCCGCGAGGGACCCGGAGACCACCAGGGTGGTGTCGAAGCCGCTGCCCGAGTCGGTATCGAGGTAGAGGTCCCATTCGAAGGAGCTCAGTGTAGCCGGGAAGGACCCGGTTCCGCCCGATCCGTCGTTCGGGTTCGTGACGCCTATGTCGAGTGTGAAGCTGACGGGACACGATCCCGAGAGCCAGTACGACATGAAGTCGGCGATCTGCCCGGGAGTGAGCTCTTCGAGCTCGTCCAGCACTATCCCCGCGACGGAGAAGTCCTCGGTGCCTTCCACTCTGAAGGAGCAGTCGAGAAGCTCGAGCGGGTCCATCGGGTTGCATGACGGCAGCAGGAGCAGCACCAGCGACATCAGGGCCGCGGCAACGGCTTCGGGGACCCTCGCGGGGTGGGCTCGGCTCATGGGGCACCCTCGCAGGGAGCCGCGCGTCGAACCCCGGGGTGTGCCGCGAGCACCGATAGAAGAATGGAGCGGGAAACGGGACTCGAACCCGCGACATCTACCTTGGCAAGGTAGAGCTCTACCAACTGAGCTATTCCCGCTCCGATCGAATGCAGCGCATATATAAGGAGCCCCTCGCGGGCCTGACAAGTGTGCCGCATGATGCTACGGGCCAACGTCCTCCCCCTCATCCAGGACCCTCTCGACCACCCACGCGTCGCTGTAGCCCATGCTCCGAACCTCCGGAAGGAAGGCCTCGGCCTCCTGCCTGGTGCCGAAGCATCCGATCCGGACCTTCCAGTAGGGCGGGAGCGAGTCCACGTATATCGGCTCTCCGGTCTGATCGGCGGTCAGAGCCGCCATCCTCTCCGCGCCGTCCCTGGTATCGCAGGCCGCGATCTGGATGGAGTATCCGTCCCTGACGATGCCCGGCAGCTCCCCGGAGCCAGCGGATGGACCGGGGCCGGGATCCGGATCGCCGGGCGGGGGAAGGGATGGCTCCCCCGGGACATCGATCCTGGTGACAGGCCCGAAGCCCGCGAAAGGATCCTGCCCGTAGGCATCGGGAAGCTCCAGCGGGCCGTCGGAGTAGGGATCGATCTCCCCGGTTCCGGCACCGCTGTCGGGAATGGTCTCGGGAGTACCGCAGGAAGCCACCGCCAGGCAGAGGACGGAGCACATGACCGCGATGTCATGGACTGCCGGCCCGCAGGTCCTGCTCGGGCTTCCCCGTGATCTCATGAGTCGCTCAGACATCCTTCCCTTCACCGAAGAGCCCGGCAGGATACGACACCTCCACGAGACACAGGCCTCTCGCGGGAAGAGCCGGTCCCCTCCCTTCAGGGCTTCCGCTCTCGAGTATCCGGCGCAGATGGGAAGGTTCCAGCTTCCCCCTGCCGATCTCGACCAGGGTGCCGACCCAGAGGCGGACCATCCCACGCAGGAATCTGTTCGCCCTGATCTCGAAAGTCCATCCGCCGCAGGGGCCCCTCGAGAACCCGGCATCCAGGACCTCGACGTCCCAGGACCTGTTCGCGCTGCCCGTTCTAGCGAGGCCCCTCCAATCCGACCTCCCGACAGTGAGGCGGCAGGCGTCCTCCAGCCTGCCGTCGTCCATCTCGAGACCGGGGATGACGTGGGAGTACCTTCGGGAGAGCGGGAGGCGAAGCCTCGAGAGCCGGTAGCGGTAGAGCCGGGAACAGGCCGAGAATCTGGCGTGGAAGCCATCCGGAGCGGGCCGCGGGTCCCGCACGCCAACGTCATCCGGAAGAACGGAGCCCAGACCCTCCAGAAGCCTCTGCTCCTCCCCATCGAGAAGGTCCACGTGAGCGACCTGTCCCCAGGCGTGGACTCCGGCATCGGTGCGACCGGAGCCGGTGCAGGCAACGGGGCGGTTCATGATCATCGAGAGCGAGCGCTCGACTTCGCCCTGGACCG
>JAFGKQ010000041.1 GCA_016928495.1 Candidatus Fermentibacterales bacterium | reverse complement strand
TAGCGCTTCCGCGACATCTCCCTGCCCTTCTTCCTTCGGTCCGACTACTAACATAGAACCTGGACCGAAAAACCGGGGGCAGGTCAAGTACCCGCAGGGAGTCCATCAGGTTCGCCTGGATGGTCTCATGACGAATATCTACCTCTGCCGGATGCGTGCGGAAGGGTTCGAGGACACTGCCAGGTTCACGGTGGTTCGCTGATGGAGGCGGAAACCCGGCTGCAAACGGGTAACATGGAGGTGACCGGCGTGGGGGCTCTCAGGAGGCGCTTCGGGCTTGGCTTCGCGGTGACGGCTCTCGTGGTGTGCGGATGCGTCAGCACCACCGATGTGCAAGTGCCGGAGTGCGTGTACTCCAACAGCAGCTTCCAGGCAGTGGTCACCGTGGTGGTCGGAGAAGAGGGCGGCCAGACATGGGGAGGTCTCGGCGTGCTGGTGCCGGTGGGGTGGAGCGCCTTCGGCGCAAGCTACTCGGGTCCATACGGGCCGGGGAACATGTCGCCCGACAGCTCAGTCGTCTGGCCCATCGAGAACGACTATCCCAGCAGCCCCTGGGAGCACTGGCTTGGGTTCAGCTCCGACGAGCTGGTGCAGGGCGAGCCCGGTGATACCTACAGTGTCACCGTGACCATCTACACGGATGACATCGTGGGCTCCGTGGAAATCGCATTCCTCGGCGCGGCCTACAGCGATGAGGAGCCAGAGCCGAGCAGAGGAACCTACTACTGGGACGGCGACCCGTTCCACGTGACGGTGGAGGTAGAGGAACTCGGCCTGTCGCAGAGAACCTGGGGGGCGATCAAGGCCTGTCTTTGAGAGAGAGAACCCACGATGCTGAAGAGGGAGATGCCTGCAAACCGGCACTCGGTAGCCTTCGACGGCTCCAGCCTAGCGGGCGGCGGGGGTGTATCTGGTGAGGCTGCAGCGCGGCTCGGAGGCGGCCGCGGCAAGGGTGATCCTGGTGAGATGAGGCAGCGTTCGAGAACCGTTCAACCACGCGCGCTGCTGACGGACCTTTCCTCCGCGCCCCTCCACTCTCCAGGACACTGCGTCCCGGCATCTCCGCCCTGATGTCGGAATCCAGCCTGCGCAAGACACGCCATGCCTGCTCTGGAACCGGCCTGCGAGATGTGTCATCTGGGCGCCAGGATCCGGGCGCTCAGGCCGGAGGTGCTACCGGGGCAGGCCGAGCGCGGCTTCCTGGAACCTGGCCTTGATCCCTCCCCAGGTAGTCCCCTCGATGGCGGTGAGCTCGATATGCATGTCGAACTGGTAGATGTAGTTCCCGCCTCCTGACTCGTAGGACCACCAGAAGCTGTCGAAGTAGTCGCTGTAGCACAGGCCGTGGGAAGACGTGGCAGGCGCCGGGAGAGAGGCGCTCCCGATGTACTCGGCGATCTCCCTGTCCTCCGTTCGGAAGACCCAGATATCCGCAGCGTCGAACGTGGTCACGCAGACATAGGATGAGGTGTCCCTGGCAAAGGCAGTCAGCCCGCTCAGGTCTCCGGGGACCCAGGCAGAGATGTCGGACCAGGTCCAGATGCCGGACATCGGGTCCCAGGAAACCACGCTGTGGAGGGCTCCCTCGTTCACGGCCTGCCAGAACAGGTCGCTGTCGTAGTCCATTCCCCGCCCGTCGCTGCCCGCTCCGTTCTCGTCGGTGAACCACTCGGAGGAGTCATACCAGTAGAGCCAGGTGTCGCTGCAGTCGTTGGTGTACACCAGTACTTCGTCAAGCCAGGCAACTCCCCAGCATTCGTCGTTGGGTTCGGCGAGCGCCAGGGCGTCGAGCGAGTCCGCGGTGAGCGGCTCGAGGCTGTACAGCATGTCATCCAGGCCGCTGACACACAGGATACGAGGCCAACCGGTGTCATCGAAGCTCATTCCCAGGACCTCGTCAGTGAAGCTGACCTGGTGGGAGACCACGGGAGTGATGGTGATTGTGTAGTCCCGGTAGGGATCATGCGCCCCAGTCGCGGCGATGGTTCCCCCGCGGCCACGAGCCATGGAGCCCGGAAGCGCCAGCAACACAGCCAGGAGCAACCCGCAGCCCATGTCCACTCCTTCCGCTTCGCCCGCCTCACAGCACGAGCTTCAGACCTGCCTTCAGATCGAACAGCTCCATGTCTTCGGTTCCCGGGTGGACCCCGGTGTAGGTGTCCTCGAGCTCGAGATCGGCGTTGTGGTATGCGAGATCCAGCACCCAGAAGGCATCCACCGGCTCCCATCGGATGGGCCCTCCGAAAAGAGCTCCGAAGTTGAATCCGAGACTGCTCTCCAGATCGCCCTCCCAGACGTTCTCGATAGTACCTCTCTGACGCAGCTGCACCCTGCCACCGTAGCTGCCCAATCCCGCTCGTATGCCAGCGATGAGCTTCCCTTCAGAGAGCTCCCGCACGTAGCACAGGCCTCCGCCATACATGTGGGGAGCGACTATCAGCCACTGGTCTCCTCCTGCGCCTCCGGTGTCCCAGAGACCCACGCCCCAGAACCATGCCCTGGCCTCTCCGTAGATCCCAAGGCCCCCAAGCAGCTGAAGGCCAGCCCTCGCACCGGCAACGCCTGCAGTGCCTCTGCCGTGAGGGACCTCGAAATCGAAGTACTCCAGGGACCGCTCGTTGAGCGATGTGCTCATGAAGCCCAGCCCGAGATCCACCATGATGCAGGGTCTCACCTGGAACAGGCCGTGCTCTTCCTCGAGCGCGATGGAATCAGCGGAAGCGAGCAGTGCGAGGATCAGAATCCCCAGTGGCTCTCCCCTTTCCGGTCGAGACGCACAAGGTTACATGATCCCTGTCCGGCTTCGAGACAACACCCAGGGAAGGGGACGTAGTTGAAGAAGCTTAAGAAACTAGTCCAATTATCAGCACCAAAAGCGAAATGTCGAGATTAGCATCATCACATATGACTAATGAATACGATCTCAGGAAACTAAAAGGCCAAGTTTCTTGAGTTTCTTTAACTACGTCCCCGGTGAATTCGCCCCTTGACGCTCCGATTTCCGGAGAGCATTAGTCTTGCAGCATGTGAATGTGAACACGATCACATGGAGTGACTATGGCACCAAGAGGAATCCCGAACGAAACCATAGACCGCCTCTTCACCTACTTCAGGGCGCTCACATGCCTGCGTAGGGAAGGCAGCGAGACTGTCTCCTCCAAGCGTATTGCCGAGATATGCCATGTAACCGCTGCGGTGGTCAGAAAGGACTTCTCCTACTTCGGCGAGTTCGGAATCCGGGGCGTCGGCTACAACGTGCAGAAGCTACTGAAGAACTTCCGCAGGATACTCAACTTCGACGACTCCATCGACGTGGTCCTGGTCGGCGCGGGCAACATCGGCCGCGCGCTCCTCGCCCGCTCGGGCGGATTCGAGATCGAGGGATTCAATATCTCGATGCTCTTCGACAGCGACCCCTCCAAGATCGGAAAGACGGTCGGGGCCCTGACGGTCGGGGACATCGCTGAGATGCCCGCCAGGGTCAAGTCCGCAGGCATCGACCTGGCCATCCTGGCAGTGCCCGATACGGCAGCTCCCGAGATAGCAAGGACACTCGCGGATGCGGGAGTAAGCTCGATTCTCTCGCTGAGTCCCTGCGAGCTGTGCATGCCCGAGACCGTTAAGGTCACCTGCATAGACCTGAGCATGGAGATGGCCCGCCTCATGTACCGCTCCCGCCTCCATGATCAGGCTAAGGATCTGAGGATGAGGGAATGAGCGAGCTGGAAGCCGGACCGCAGAGACCCGCCAGGCCCATGCCGGGTCCTCCGGGCGGCGCCCCGGCGGGCGGTGTCAGGAGCTTCATCTGGCTAATAGTTCTCCTGTTCGCGGTCTGGCTGATCCTTACATCCAGCTTCCACTGGCAGGAGCTGATCGTAGGAGCTGCTCTGTCTCTGATCATGGCCATCGCTCTCAACAGGGTCTACCAGCAGCTCGGGATGCCGCCCCTCACCCCGTGGAGGCTGTTGAACATGATCGCGTTTGCCACTATCCTGGCAATCGAGATCATCAAGGCCAATCTTGACGTCGCCTGGCGGGTGATCCACCCGAAGCTGCCCATCAGGCCCGGCATAGTGGTGATAAGGACCGAGCTGCAGCAGGACATAGCCAAGCTGATCCTCGCGAACTCCATCACCCTGACGCCCGGCACTTTCACTCTGGACATCATCGGCGACGAGCTGCTGATTCACTGGATCGACGTACGGGCAGAGGATATCGAGACCGCCACCAAGCTGATCGGCGGGAGGTTCGAAAAGTACCTCCGGAGGATATTCAAGTGAGCGAGACCGTCGTTCTCGTTTTCACCGGTTTTATCGGCCTCGGGATCCTGCTGTGTCTGCTGCGGCTGTTCATGGGTCCCACGGCCTCCGACCGGGCAGTTGCTGCCGACACGGCCTGCACGGTCACCACGGCTCTCCTGGTGTTGATGGGATTCGTGTTCCAGAGGTACGTCTACCTGGACGTGTCGCTCGTCTATGCCGTGCTGACCTTCATAGGAGCCGTGGCCATCGCCAGGTTCCTCGAGAGGGGCATCTGATGCTCCTCGAGGTCCTCGGAACCGTGGTAACCGGGATCGGCGTCCTGTTCCTGTTCCTTGGCGGCCTGGGCGTGTTCAGGATGCCGGACGTGTACAACCGGCTGCAGGCCGGCACGAAGTGCACAACGCTGGGTGCCTGCCTTACCATCATCGGTGTCGGGATCATGGAGCCGGCCTGGTTCTGGAAGACCCTGGCGATAGCACTGTTCATCCTGCTGACCAACCCCATCTCCAACCACGCTCTGGGAAGGGCTTCCAGGAAGAGCGGAGTGCCCCTATGCGACCAGAGCGTCGTGGACAGGACCGACTCCTTCATGGAGAAGAGCGGGGAGAAGGAGCAATGATAGTACTCGTCTCCCTGCTTGTGCTCCTGATGCTTTGCTCGGCCCTGGCGGCCCTGATATTCAAGGATCTCCTGAACGCCGTGATCGCATCCTGCGTAGTCAGCCTCCTGGCCTCGATACTCTTCTACTTCCTTCATGCTCCTGACGTGGCAATGGCGGAAGCATCCATCGGTGCAGCGCTAGTGACCGCGATCTTCATCATCGCCATACGCAGGACTAGGAGGCACGAGGAATGAGGGTTTTCCTGAGCCTCCTTGCGCTTGCGGTCATCGCTCTCGGCATCGCCATGACCCTGACCGACATTCCGTTCGGCAAGCCCAAGGCAGACATCGCCACGCACTACGTGGAGAACGGGCGAGAGGACACCGGGGCGGTCAACATCATCACATCGGTCGTGCTGGGCTACAGGGGTTTCGATACTCTCGGCGAGGTGGCAGTGCTGTTCGTGGCGGCCATGGGCCTCGGCGCCGTTCTTGCCACCGGCACCAGGACGCCGAAGGCCAACGGATGGGAGCCGGCAAGCCTGGTGCTCTATACGGGCTGCCGCTTCCTGTTTCCCCTGATAGTGCTGTTCGGCGCGTACATCTTCATACACGGCCACCTCACGCCCGGCGGCGGCTTCCAGGGAGGCGCGATCATAGCGTCCGCCTTCCTGCTGACCTACCTGGGATGCAGGGGAAGAAGGGTCCACGAGGCCTGGAGCAGCGCCGTCGAATCCCTCGGCGGGCTGACATTCGTAGTTCTGGGCCTGGCCGGGCTGACCGCAGCGGGCCACTACTTCCTGTCAGCCTTCCTCCCCGCCGGCACCCTCGGTCAGCTCTTCAGCGGGGGCATCATACCGCTCATCTACATAGCCATCGGCCTCAAGGTCGGATCGGAGCTTGCAGGCGTGATAGACCGTCTGGTGGAGGAAAGCCAATGAGCTTCCTCGAGGACTACGCCTACTACTTCGGGGCCTTCGGCCTGATCTTCATCGGCCTCCTGATCATGCTGGTAAAGCACAACCTCATTAAGGTCATCATCGGCCTCAGCATCCTGGACACGGGGGTCAACCTCTTCCTTATCTCGGTCGGCTATATCAGCAACGGGACCGCCCCCATCTTCTGCAGGGACGACATGGACCCGTCGCGCATGGTCGACCCGGTGCCACAGGCGCTGGTGCTGACCGCGATCGTGATAGGCGTTGCGGTGCTTGCCATGGCCTTGGCAATTGCGGTCAGGCTCTACCAGCGCTACGGCACTCTGGACCTGCGCAAGATCAAGGAGCTGAGATGGTAAGTCCCGTGCTCCTGATCGCTGTTCCGCTGGGCCTTGCTTTCGCCATGCCCCTGATAGCCCTGATCTCGCGCAGGCTTCCGAGATTCGTGCCGCTGGTCGCGTGTGCCTTCAACCTGATCGTGGCGATAAGGCTGATACCTACGGTCCTCTCCGCACCTGTCATCCAGAGGATAGGAGGCTTCAGCCCACCTTTCTGCATCAACCTGTTCGCCGGGCCCGTGGGAGTCATGTTCGCCGGGCTGATAGCGCTGGCAGGACTGGTCATCGCAATCTACGCACTCTCCTACATCAGGACAGGCCCGACCGTCAGGTACCACATGCTCTACATGCTGCTGCTGGTCGGCGCCACCGGAGTGGTCCTGACGGGCGACGTCTTCAATCTGTTCGTGTTCTTCGAGGTGCTCTGCATCTCCTCCTACGCCCTTGTCGCCTACTTCGGGGACAGGAACGGCCTGGAGGCCGCGGCCAAGTACCTGATCCAGGGAGCGGTTGGCTCGGCGCTGCTCCTGATGGGCATAGGCCTGCTCTACGGGCTGTTCGGTACGCTGAACATGGCGGACATCGCCAGCAGGATCGGCTCGGTCAGCGATATCTCGGTCTTCGTACCGCTTGCTCTGATAGTCAGCGGGCTGGGTGTCGAGGCAGCCATATTCCCTCTGAACGCATGGCTTCCCGACGCGCACTCGTCCGCCCCCTCATCCATTAGCGCGATACTCTCGGGCATCGCTATCGAGGTGGGCCTCTACGCCGTGGTGCGGATGATCTTCACCGTGTTCGGCGCCACGAGCATATTCATGTTCCTGTTGTTCCTGGGTGTGCTTACGGTTCTGATGGGTGAGCTCTGCGCCTTCGCCCAGACCAACATCAAGCGCATGCTGGCCTACTCCAGCATAGGGCAGATCGGGCTGATAGTCTTCGCCTTCGCCATGGCAAGCACCATCTCCTTGGCCGGCGGCCTGTTCCAGCTCCTGACGCACACCCTGAGCAAGGCTCTGCTGTTCCTTGCCGCGGGCTACATGATCCACAGGAGCGGCTCGATGGAAATATCCTCCCTCAACGGCATGGGCAGGCGGATGCCCCTCACGTCGCTGGCGTTCAGCTTCGGGGCTTTCTCCATCGTGGGGCTGCCGCCCTTCATCGGCTTCCCCAGCAAGTTCCTGATCGTCAGGTCAGCTCTCGAGAAGCAGCAGACGCTGTTCACCCTGTTGCTGGGCTTCGTGCTGCTGGGCACGCTGGTGGAGGGAGCCTACTTCTTCAGGGTGGTGCAGGCGATCTACTTCAAGAAGAGCGGGGATGAGCCTGCATCCAGGAGTCTGGCTCCGGCGCTTCCACTGATATCGATGCTCATTCTGGCTGTCCTGATCATCTTCGTCGGCATCTATCCACAGCCGGTTGCCGACGCTCTGAGCACGGCAGCTTCCGACCTGCTTGACAGGGCAGCCTACATCGGGAGTGTGCTGCGATGATGGTCGAGCTGCTCCTGATCGTAGCTTTCGGGGGTTCTCTCCTGACCTACGTGCTTGGCAAGCTGTCCTCGCGGCTGCGCAACGGCTTCGCGCTGCTCAACGCCCTTGCCCTGGTCATCATGATAGGCATGCTCTACGGCCAGGAGTTCGAGAGGAGCCTGCCGTTCGGCTTCCTGGGCATCCAGTTCTCGATCCGGATGAACATGCTGTCGTGGTTCTTCGCCGCGACCATACTCGGCATCGGACTCCTCGCAGTGCTCTACTCCTTCCGCTACATGAAGGGCAAGGAGAGGCTCGACTACTACTACTTCACCCTGCTGTTCATAAACGCCAGCATGCTGGGCACGGTCGTCGCGGGAGACCTCCTCTCCTTCTTCATCTTCTGGGAGATGATGAGCTGGAGCACGTACCTACTGATCAGCCTCAGAGGGGGCGGCAAGGCCATTTTCGCCGGCATCAAGTACATCATCATGTCGCTGGTGGGCTCCCTTGCGATGCTCGTGGCGATAGTAAGCCTCTACACGGCCTTCGGCACTGTGGACATAGGCGAGCTCGCCGTGCACATGCAGTCGGCCTCCTTAGGCCTGGCTCTGCTCGTGGTGATCCTGTTCTCCATTACTTTCGTCATCATCAACGCCCTGTGGCCCTTCCACACCTGGCTGCCTGACGCGCATGCCGAGGCGGTGTCCCCGTTCTCGGCCATACTCTCGGCAGTGCTGGTCAGGAAGGGGCTCTACGGCCTGTTCCTGCTGATGTACGTCATTCTGGGCTTCTCCTTCCTGGACAGGCTAGCGGTCGGCGCGATCAGCTTCAGCAACGTGCTGGCCTGGATCGGGGCGATAACCATAGTCTTCGCCGCCTTCAGGGCACTTCTCCAGAACGACTCCAAGAGGATCCTGGCCTGGAGCACCGTCGGCCAGGGCGGGTACATGGTTCTGGGCGTCTCGGTCGCCACCAGCATGGGAATGGCCGGAGGGACGTTCCACATACTGAACCACTGCATCTACATCGCCCTCCTGTTCTTCGTGGCTGGCGCAATCGAGCACCGGACTGGAGGGATCAGGGACCTGGACTCTCTGGGCGGGCTTATCAAGAAGATGCCGGTTGCCTTCGTGGGCGGACTCGTCGGGATCTTCGGCCTGATCGGCCTTCCGTTGACCAACGGGTTCGTGTCGAAGTGGCTGATCTACAAGTCCCTGATACTGGAGGGTCGGCCCTTCCTGGCCTTCGCCGCGTTCCTCGGAACCTGGGGCACGATTCTCTACGGCTACAAGTTCATCCACAACATCTTCCTGGGTCAGCTCCCCGACGAGCTGCGTGATGTGAAGAGGGTCCCCTTCACCATGGCGGTGCCCATCATGGTGCTGGTGGTGCTGGTGTTCCTGTTCGGGGTCCTGCCGGGCATCCCGCTCTCGGTAGTCAACCAGGTCGGCACCTACATGGGCTTCGAACCCCTCGATCTCAACGTCTGGGGGATCCCCTCCGAGTCGGGTACCCTCAACGTGGTGAACCTGCTCGCTGCCATTGCGGTTGCCGGCTTCCTGGTATGGCTGCTGTTCAAGACCCTCGGGAGATCCACGCGGGTCGATCAGAGCGACAACTATGCGGCAGGGGCAGCGATACCCAGGGGGAGGTATGGCTTCACCCGTGAGTTCTACGCGCCTCTCTACAGAATAGTGAGTCCCTATGTGAAGGACTTCCCCGACGCTCTCTTCCTCTGGATAGCTGACAGGACGAAGGCGCTCGGCGGCATGACGAGGAAGATCTACTCGGGATACGTTGGTAGCTACGTGATGTACATCGTGCTGTTCCTGGCCGCGCTGGTGTTCGTCCAGCTTACCTGGAGCCCCTGGTAATGCGCATCGTCTGGCTCTTCCTGTCTCCCCTGATCGCCCTGGTGGCGGGCGTGCTGCTGCTCGGCCTGTCCAGGAAGATCATGGCCAGGATACACTGGCGCTACGGTCCTCCCCTGCTCCAGCCGGTGATCGACATCATCAGGCTTTTCAGCCAGAGGAGCGCGAGCCATGGAATCCTGTTCGACCTGGGGATAGTCGTCTCGCTCGCCGGGTCGCTGATCATCACGCTGTTCCTGCCCTTCGGGAACATCGCGCCCCTGAGCGGCTCCGGCGGCATGCTGGTGATACTCTACATGATGCTGATAGGCCCTCTGGGCATAGCGCTCAGCGGGGGTGAGTCAGGCAATCCCAACGCCAGCATAGGCATCTCGCGCAACCTCATGCTCGCCATAGGCTACGAGGTCCCACTGCTCATGGTGCTTCTGGCCGTGATGACCAGGTACGGCACCATCTCCATAGTGGAGATCGTCCGGGTCCAGCAGGCCTCGACATGGTCTATCGCGTCCTGGCCCCTGGTGGTCTCGGGCCTGGCCTATCTCCTGGTCATGCCCGCGATGCTGGGGTTCAGGCCCTTCGAGGTCGTGCAGGCCCCGCAGGAGATCTCATCCGGGCCCATGGTCGAGTACGGAGGATCGTACCTGGCTCTGGTCAGCATCCAGCACGCGCTCAGCCTCTACATCACCATCTCGCTCTTCGTCAATCTGATGCTCGGCGGCAGCGGGAACATCGTCATTTTCCTGTTCAAGATGCTTGTCGTCTTCGTGTTGTTCCTGTTCGTGAACGCCGTCTTCCCCAGATTCAGAATCGAGCAGGCGGTTCGATACCTCTGGCGCTGGCCCACGCTGATCGGCCTGATCGGCCTCGTGCTGGTTGCTCTCGTCGGAAGGTGATTCATGGATCGTAACCAGCTCATCAAGTGGCTGGAAGCCCCGGCGAAGATGGGGCACAAGTACTCCCTGCACGCCGTCTACTTCTGCACGGGTTGCGGGATCATAGAGGTGCCGCCGTCTATAACCGCCCGCTGGGATGCCGAGAGGTTCGGGGTTCTGCCGACGGCCAGCCCGAGGCAGGCGAATCTCTTCCTGATAACCGGTTACGTGTCCGTGAAGACTCTGAAGGCCATCATCCGGACCTACGAGCAGATGCCCGAGCCCAAGTACACGGTCGGATTCGGCTCGTGCCCGATCAACGGGGGGATGTACTGGGACTCCTACAACACCATCAAGCACCTGGACAAATACATCCCCATTGATGGCTGGATCGCGGGCTGCATGCCCAGACCCGAGGCGATCTTCGTGGCCGTCACGCACCTCTGGACCCTGATAGACAAGGATATGGCCGACGGCTACAAGCGATACAGGAAGTACTACAGCCAGTACAGGGCCAACCAGGAGAAGGTGCTTCTGGGCCTGGAATGGCCGCCCCTGTTCCCGATCGAGGCCGGATGATGGACGATACGCTGCGCCAGAGACTGGACTCGACGTTCGACAGCCTGCGGATCGTGGAGAAGGGGACGAACAACACTTCCATAGCCGTCGGCCGGAACGCGGTCATGTCAGTCCTGAGCTTCCTGAAGCAGAGCGGCTACGACCATCTCCACGCGATCTCGTGCGTGGACTGGATCGACAAGGGAGCACTGGAGCTGGTCTGGGTGCTCTCGCGCTACATGCGCCCGGGCGAGCAGTACGATCCGAAACATGCCGAGAACCTGCTGCTCAGGACCATGATCCCCAGGGACCCGGCAAGGATGGTCTCCTCCATCCCTCTGTTCGAGGTGGCCGAGCCCTACGAGCGCGAGATCCACGAGCTGTTCGGCGTGGACTTCGAGGGCCATCCCAGGCTGATCCCCCTCTTCCTGGAGAGGAGCTACGACACTCCTCCCTTCAGGAAAGACTTCGATACCAGGCAATACGTCGAAGACTTCTTCGAGAGCATCCCCAGCATCGTCGAGGACGGGGGTGAGGGCGAATGAGAGAGCTCGAGCTCTACTTCGGACCCCAGCACCTCGGGATGGTGGGCAACTTCAGCATCACCCTGAAGGTCGAGGGCGACAGGGTGCTCGAGGCCACCGCGAATCCCGGCTACCTCCACAGGGGCTTCGAGAAGCTGATGGAGCAGCGCAGCTGGATCAAGAACTTCCCCATGGTCTGCAGGATGAACGTGGTCGAGCCCGACTCGATGGAGATGATCTACTCGATGGGGGTCGAGAAGCTGGCTGGCATAGAGGTGCCGGAGCGCGCGCAGTTCATCCGCAGCATCTACCTGGAGCTAGCCAGGGTCGGATCGCACCTGTTCGGTCTCTGGGCCTACTCCAACATGCTTGGATTCGACACGGTCGCTCAGTGGGCCATGTACCACAGGGATCTCGTCCTCGACCTCTTCGAGGAGCTCACGGGAGGCAGGGTCTACCACATCTACATCTGGCCGGGAGGCGTCAGGAGAGACTTCCCCGAAGGCTTCGAGAAGCGGATGGTCGAGACTCTCCATTCCATAGGCGGATGCGTGCCCGACTACGACGGCTGCTTCTTCAACAACCGGCTGTTCTACGACAGGGCGCACGGCGTCGGCACCGTCACGCGCGACGAGGCGCTGCGCATGGGGGGCACGGGACAGGTCCTCAGGGCAACCGGCATTCCCTACGACGTGCGGAAGGTGGAGCCATACGCCGCCTATGACCGCGTCCCCTGGGATGTCCCGACCCGCGAGGATGGAGATGCGTTCTCGAGGATCTGGGTGGTCCGCGACGAGATGATCGAGAGCGTCCACATGATCTTCAAGCTCCTGGACGAGATGCCTGAGGGCGAGGTCTACAACCGGATACCGAACCCGTTCAAGTGGAGGATCCCTGCTGGCGAGGCCTACGTGCGGTGCGAGTCGTCCCGCGGCGAGCTGGGTCTGTACATCGTGAGCGATGGCGGCGACAAGCCTCACAGGGCCCACTTCAGGACCCCGTCGTACCC
>JAFGKQ010000040.1 GCA_016928495.1 Candidatus Fermentibacterales bacterium | reverse complement strand
ACCGGCTATGTCCTCGACAGGCTCGCAGCTCTCGCCGTGAGGGAGGGGGACCTGACCGACTACCCGCTCTTCCTGACCGCTTCGGCCAACAGGATGTGGCTGGTGGGAGGCAGCCTGCCCGTGATGACCGGGGCAGGGCTGGTCAACAGGCTCCCCGTCTGGAACAGGGAGGGGGAGCTGGTCCACTGGACAGAGAAGGTCCACCTTTTCAGGCAGATGCACGAGGATAGCGCGTTCATCCCCGGGACCCCTTCGGGCATCTTCAGGCTCGAGGAATTCGAGGCCGCAGCCGCGCTGTGCTACGACCTGAGGTTCCCGGAGGTCTTCCGGAGGCTCGTCCTCATGGGCGCAGAGCTTATCTTCGTCCCGGCTCAGTGGCCGGCCAGGCGCGCCGGTCTCTTCAGAAGCCTGCTGCGCGCCAGGGCGGCGGAAGCCCAGGTCTTCGTCGTCGGCTGCAATCTGGGCGGTGAGCACCTGGGGGTCGAGTTCGGGGGAGGGGGAGGTGTGGCGCTTCCGACGGGTGACCTGCTCGACGGTACCGCCGTCTCGGAAGGCGTGACCGACTTCGAGATCGACCGATCCCTGATCGCTGACACCAGAGAGAGCATAGACTGTCTCTCCGACAGGAGGCCGGATGCCTACGGGAACTGGTTCGGACCCGGCGGATCCACCAGACGGGTCCGATGAGGGGAGCGGCCCCATGCCCCTCCTGAGGAGATCGGCCAGCATCTCCATAATCGTGATGGCCGTTCTGGCCTCTGTGGCGGTCCTCAAGGTGCTGGGGAGCGTGATGACCCCGCTCGTCTTCGCGTTCTTCCTGACCATACTGCTCCATCCCTCGGTCGAGGGGATCACGGACCGGAGCCAGAAGCTGCTCTTCAGGCCGGGGCGGACGAGGGTCGGGGCCAGGGGTGGCGAGCTCAACAGGAACATCCTCGCCTTCGTGTCCGTGGTCATCGTGGTGCTGCTCTTCGCTGCGATCTTCCTTTCCCTCTACTACCTTGCCCGGGGCCAGATAGCGATGCTCGCGAGCCAGGGCGACAACATAGCCGAGCAGGTATCGTCCACGCTGTCCGACCTCGTCAGTGGCCTTCCCTTCCTTGGTGACAGCGTCGACGTGTTGGAGACCCAGTTCGAGTCGGTGCTCGACTCCGTATGGAGGGCAGTCCCCATCGCAGCCGGGACGGTGATACAGGGAGCGCTCAACTTCTTCTGGATAATGTTCCTCACCCTCTTCCTGCTGCTCGGCAGGAGCAAGCTGAGAAGACGGATAGAGGAGACCGTGTCGGAGGCCCGCTTCGAGAAGGCCTCTGCCCTCATGACCCAGGTCGAGGACTACACCAGGAGGTACGTCCGCACCAAGGCAGTGGCCAGCGCCCTCACGGGCCTCCTGATCGCCCTCGTGCTGCTGGCGTTCGGGCTTCCGGCAAGCGAGGCATCGCTCTGGGGCTTCGTCGCGTTCGTTCTGAACTTCATTCCCATCTACGGGTCGATCGTCGCGGGGGCCATGGTCACTCTCTGGACCCTGGGAACGATCGGTTCGGCCGGGTGGCTGGTGCTCGTCGGGGTTGTCCTGGTCAACGTGCTGGTCTCCAACGGCATCGAGCCGAAGCTGTTCCAGTTCAGGCTCTGCCTGGGCCCCGTGACGATTCTGATGAGCGTGATACTCTGGGGCTGGATATGGGGCGCGGCAGGAGTGTTTCTTGCAGTCCCCCTCATGGTCGCCGTGAAACTCACAGTGGACTCCTTCGATCCCGGCAACGTGGTCTCCGTTCTTCTGGAGGCCTAGGAGGTTCCCAGGATGAGACATGTTCTTGTCACCCTTGCGTCCTTGTGTCTCGTCGGTTCCGGCCTGGCCGATCAGCTCGTGCTCAGCTGCGACCTGGACGCCGGAACGCTACGGCATTCGAGCGGATCCTACGGAGACTTCTTCTCTATGACAGGCGCGGCGAACGTGGCCAGCCCGGGCGATCCGCTGCTCCCCCTCATGCCCGTCTACGTCGCCCTGCCAAGGGACGCTGTAGTGGACGGCGTTGCCGTCACATCCGTCTGCGAGCGAAGCCTTCCCGGCTTCTTCGACATCCAGCCGGCGCAGATGGGTGTTCCCCTTTCCAGGCCGGAGGACTTCGTGTACACCCCGCCAGATGCCTCCGGTTTCGCCGGCGACACCGACGAGATCTACCCGCTGCTCTCCTTCAGCGGGCAGGGCAGGCTCATGGGCTACTGCGTGGGCGACTTCGCGCTCAGGCCGCTTGCCTGGGACCCCACCACGGGCGTTGTCCGCCTGAGGGAGAGGGTGGAGTTCGTCGTGCGCTATCACATCGAGCCCGGCTCGGCCTCGGCGGCTCTCCCCCTGGCCAGGTCCGCCCATGCGGAGGAGCTCTCGATGGAGCTCCTCAGGCGTACCGTCGTGAATCCCGGTGATGTCGGCCCATCCGGGGCGACGATCGCCCCGTCGAGGGACCTGCCCTGGGGCGAGTACCTGATCATCACTTCGGAGGCTCTCGAGAGCGCCTTCGAGCCTCTCGCGGAGTACAAGACCACGAAGGGCGTTCCCGCTGCGATAGTCACAGTCGAGTACATCAACGCCAACTACTCCGGGGTGGACGAGGCGCAAAGGATCAGGCACTTCCTGAGGGCCATCTACGACGATACGCCGCCGACCTACGTCCTGATCGGGGGTGATGTGGACCAGGTAGACGCCCGCAACTGCTGGGCAACGGCGGAAGGCTACGTCGGGGACCCTGCCGCGGACCTCTACTACCAGGACATGAACGACACCGCTCCGGGTGCCGACTGCTGGGACCATGACAACGACGGAACCTGGGGCGAGATCCCCGACGACATCATGGATTACCACCCCGATT
>JAFGKQ010000039.1 GCA_016928495.1 Candidatus Fermentibacterales bacterium | reverse complement strand
TGGGGGCGCAGGTTTGAGACCCCGGTGATGGTGGCTTCGGGCACGGGCGGATTCGGGCTGGAGCTCAGGGACATGGGCTGTCTGGACGGTGTGGCATGCATCGTCACGAAGGCCACCACGCTGACGCCCAGGCCGGGCAACGACCCTCCGAGGGTCTGCGAGACCAGGTTCGGTCTCCTGAACTCGATCGGCCTGGCCAATCCCGGCGTCGAGGAGGTGGTCGGGAGGGTGCTGCCGGCGCTGCAGGGCATCGGCTGCGGGATCATCGTGAACGTGGCCGGCGACACCTGCGAGGAGTTCGGCCGCGTGGCCGCCGAGCTGGACCGCTCGCCGGTCCCCCTGGGTTACGAGATCAACGTCTCCTGTCCCAACGTCGAATCCGGCATGGTCTTCGGCGTGGACCCCCGACAGGTGGAGCGGGTCGCCCTGACGGTCAGGGAGGCGACGTCCCGGCCCTTCAGCGTCAAGCTGACCCCTAATGGAGGGGACATGGCGGAGTGCGCCGCAGCCGCCGCTGAAGCTGGAGCCGACGCAGTCACCGTGTGCAACACGTTCCTCGGCATGAGGCTCGACTGGAGGACCGGCAGGCCCGTACTGCCCCGAGGCACCGGAGGCTACAGCTCTCCGGCGCTGTTGCCCCTGGTGGTAGCCAGGGTTCACCAGGTATCCAGGTCGGTGGACATCCCGGTCATCGCCTCGGGAGGCGTCTGGTGCGGCGAGGACCTGCTCGAGCTCCTCTCCGCGGGGGCGGTCATGGTCGAGGTGGGAACCCTGGTCATGAGGGACCCGTGGTCTCCCTCGAGACTCGTGCGGGAAGCCGCGGAGCTGCTCGAAGCCGCAGGGAGAGGACCCGTCTGACTCCCCTGCGGCTGGCCACCGCTCTCGTCGTTCCGCTGGCGCTCTGTGCCGCCGGGTGCATGACTCCTTCCCCGGTCTACGTGACGCGCACCGCTGCCCTCTCGTGCCCTGCCGCGGGGTTCGAGCAACGGGGGGTAGCCTCGTACTACGGTCCCGGCTTCCACGGCAGACTCACGGCTTCGGGCGAGATGTTCGACATGCACGACATGACCTGTGCGCACAGGAGCCTCCCCTTCGGAACTCTCCTGCTCGTGAGGAACCTGGACAACGGGCTCGAGGCCACGGTAAGGGTCAACGACAGGGGCCCCTTCGTGGCAGGCAGGATAATCGACCTGTCCGTGGAGGCAGCCGAGCGGCTGGGCATGATCGAGTCGGGCACGGCGAGAGTGCTCATCAGGGTGACGGGAGCGGTACGTGATGAGTGATGAACCGAACGGCATCTCCGGAGCGAAGATCAGTCCCCTCTACGTAGCGGTTACAGAGGCCGACCTGCAGCGCGGCCTACTGGACATCCTCTCCGGGTTGCCGCTGGGGATCAAGATCGGGCTCGAGCTGTTCACCTCCCGCGGTCCGGACGTGGCCCGGACGGTCAGGGAGATGGGCTTCTCTCTCTTCCTGGACCTCAAGTTCCACGACATACCGTTCACGGTCGCCGGAGCCGTCAGATCCGCATGCTCTCTGCGGCCGGACGTCATGAACGTACACGGCCTGGGTGGTCTGGAGATGATGCGCGCCGCCGCCGAAGCCTCCGCTGGGCAGTCGAACGTGATCGCTGTGACCCTGCTCACCAGTCTGGACCTCGATGACGTCAGGACGATGGGCATGCGGGTCGGGTCAGTTGCAGATACCGTCGTCTCCATTGCTCTCAGGGCCAGGTCGGCCGGCCTTGCCGGTGTGGTCTGCTCGCCGCTCGAGATAGCTGCCGTCAGGGCCGCTACCGATGACTCGTTCCTCATCGTCGCACCGGGGATCAGGCCCGCGTCAGGCTCACCCGGCGACGACCAGAAGAGGGTGGCCACTCCGTCAGCCGCGGTGCTGGCGGGCGCGAGCGCGATAGTCGTGGGCCGGCCAATCACCGGCTCCGAGGACCCGGGAGAAGCTGCCCTCGGCATCCTCGACGAGATGGAACGGGCACGGGAGAGGGCCCGCCCCCTGGAAGGCTGACTTGCTTCGGCGCGCGACCCTGACGAGGTACCTGATCACGGCGGTCCTGACCGCCTCCTGCCTGCTCGTTCTGACAGTCGGGGCCCATCTCGCGGCCAGGGCCGTGATCCTGGGCAGGCTACATGGCGTGGACCGCGAGGCCCGGTTCTCTTCCCTGCGGGTCACCCCGTTCGCTGCTGTCCTGACGGGGGTATCGCTCCCAGCCTACGGCTCGGTCTTCGATACGGTCATCGTCGCATGGTCCGCCGAACCGTCCCTCGGCGGCCGGGGCGGGCTCCGGGCCTACGCACTGGGCGGAGTCGTCGATGCCGGTTGCGTGGCCGGCCGGGGGGAGCCCGGAGGCCGGAGAGAAGGTCCTGCCCGGCGTGACTTCACCGCGTTCCTCAACGGCGTGGACTGCGTCTTCGAGGCGGATACCATGAGGCTGTTCGCCAGAGCGTCCGTGCAGAGCGCCGGGCGCAGCTTCCTGGGGGCCCTGAGCAGCGATGCGGGAAGCGTCGCCTTCACCGGCCGGACTGACGGCTCCGGTTGCCTCGATCTATCCCTGGTCTTCGAGGATCTGGCCCGTGTGCCGCTGCCGGGGAGCTGGCTCCCCCGTCTACTGGAGGGCAGGTCATACTCCGGGCGGCTGTCGGGCACGGTCGGGCCCGGGCTGGTCGAGCTGGACGGAGCCGTTCGATCCGTCGACGGGCAGGCGGTCGAGGTTCCGGTGAGGCTGAGGAGGGAGAACGGCGCCACCTCCGCATTCCTCTCAGCCGGGTTCGAGAACGTCTATCCCCTGCTTCCGCCCTTCCTCGCCAGTCACCTCCCGGGCCTCTACATGGAGGCTCAGCCCTCGGGCACGCTCTTCGTGGAGGTCATGGAGAGCGACACGATAGACTTCCTCCTGGATGCGGTGCTGTCGGACATGGTGCTCTACTCGCCCGAGCTGGCCTACGATACGCTCCGGTTCGGCATGTCGGTGCGCTGCGAGGGCTCCGCCTCCCTTCAGTCCGGCACGGCCCGGGTGACGCTCGGGGCCCTTCGCGTGGATTCCATCGAGACCTTTTTCGACATGGACCTGTCCTGGCGGGAGAGGGAGCGCCTCAGAGTCTCGATCTGGAGCGATTCGCTCCCGGGCCGGGCCATCTCCGGGTCCATTCCCGAGGGCGCGCTCAGGTACCTCCGCGGCCTCCGCCTCGGAGGAAGCATGAGCTTCAGGGTGGACCTGCTGGCCGACCTGACGTTTCCCGACAGCTCCGACGTGGAGATAGACGTCGATGCGAGCAGGCTCAGCGTGGACTACTCCCCCATATCGGTCGGCCAGTACAGGTGGGACGGGGCAGGCTGCAGGAGGTGGGATAGCTGGGGAAACACGAGGTGGGTGGCGCTGGATACGCTCTGGAACGATCACTACGTGCTGTTCGACTCGCTGCCCGAGGGCTTCGAGGCGATCCTGTGCTGCGCAGAGGACGCTTCCTTCAGGAGCCATGAGGGCTTCAGCATGTACCACATCGAGGATTCCCTCATCGAGAACCTCGAAGAGGGCGGCTTCGCCAGGGGCGGCTCCACCATAACCATGCAGCTTGCCAAGAACCTGTTCCTGGAGAACACCAGGGTTCTATCGAGGAAGCTCGAGGAGGTGTTCCTCACATGGAGGCTGGAGGCCTACCTGTCCAAGGACCGGATAGTGGAGCTCTACGCGAACGTTGTGGAATGGGGCCCCGACGTCTTCGGGATCGAGGAGGCCGCCGCATACTACTTCGGCATCCCGTGCAGCCGGCTCTCGGTAAGGCAGGTGGCATACCTCGTGTCCATCCTGCCGGGCCCCAGGCTATACCACAGGTTCTTCACGAGGGGACAGATCCCCGCCTACTGGGACTCCTACCTCGACAGGCTGATAAGGATCTCCGCCGACAGGGGATGGCTGGATCGGGAAAGCGCGAGCGAGGCCCTGGAGGAGATGATCGAGTTCGCCCGGTCCGACGCCTGAGTCGGCGTTGACAGGTGTTTCCGCGTGGCGTATTTGCTTGCCATGCCCGGCTCGCGGGCGATGCCCGGGGGGAGGAGTTATGCCGACCAGAGGTGCTTTCGAAGTCAGGCACGAAGGCAGGATCTACAGGGCCGCCGACATGGAGGCTCTCATGTCGTGGGCCAGGGACAGGCGCATCGCGGTCGAAGACGAGGTCAGGCCGGCCGGCACTACCGTGTGGAAGAGCGTGCGCGACTTCGAGGAGCTGGCCAGGCTCCTCGATCCCGCCCAGTGGTGGAAGATCACCATGGGCGACACGACCTACAAGGCTCCCGACTTCGAGACGGTCGTCGCCTGGAGTCAGGAGGGAAGGATCACGACCGATGCGGTTATCGAGGGGCCGAGAACGCCTCCGGGAGGCATCAGGGCCGACGCTCTTCCGCGGCTCGCGTCCAGTCTGAGATCACCGGGCGAGGGCGAGGACGAGGAGCCTCCCAGGATCAGGTTCGACGGCAGGGAGTACTGCCCCGGAGATCTCGATACCCTGCGGGAGTGGATCACTGACTCGAGGGTTCCGACGGAGGCCGAGCTCTCGATTGCCGGAAGGCCATGGGAGCCCATCGCGGAGTGCGGTCTGTTCGAACCGGAGCTATGGCCCGCCGGAGCCTGGGGCGAGGAGGGCCAGGATGAAGAGCCCGCCCCCGGCACCCGTGGCGACTTCGGGACCGCGGAGCCGAGGGAGCGCAAGAGCCAGCCCGGCGCACCCTCGGAGAAGGCTGGCGCCGGCGTCCGGGGAACGGCCGACGGCTCCTCCGTGCCCGGTACGGGAGCTCTGCTGGGCGGGCCGATCGTGGTAAGGACCCTGACCGAGGAGATAACCCTCAACGATCCCCGTCGGCTTGCCGTTCTCTACGGCAAGCGACGCGTGCAGTCCTACGACATGGTCTCCCACCCGGACCTGCCCGACGGCGAGTGCACCGTGGCCGCTGCCATGGAGATGATGGGCCTCAGGGCCACCCGCGGCAGGTGGTGGATATGGCTGGTCGCCGCTCTGCTCGGATTGGGTGCCGGGTTCCTGATGCTGGATCCTTTCCAGCTCCTGTGACGTCATCTGCTGCATGCGGGTAACCGACCTCATCGCCTCGAAGAGGGACGGTCTCGCGGCACCTGCCGCGGATCTCGCCGAGTTCGTGCGTGGCGTCACGGACGGAAGCGTGGCCGACTACCAGGCCTCGGCATGGCTGATGGCCTGCTTCCTCAACGGCCTCTCCGACTCCGAGACCCTGGCCCTCACGACCGCGATGAGGGATAGCGGCTCGGTCCTGTCCTGGGATCCGGACGGGCCCCCGGTTGCCGACAAGCACAGCACGGGCGGCGTCGGCGACAAGATCTCCCTGGCTCTGGCCCCCCTGGCGGCAGTCTCCGGGCTGCGGGTGCCGATGGTGAGCGGACGGTCCCTCGGGCACACGGGCGGCACTCTCGACAAGCTCGAGTCCATCCCGGGGTTACGGGTCGACCTGAGTCTGGACGAGCTCGCCCGTCAGGTTGATGGGATCGGCGTTGCGATGGTCGGCCAGACCGATGACCTGGCTCCTGCCGATCGGCGACTCTACGCCCTCCGTGACGCGACGAGCACCGTACCCTCGGTGGACCCCATCTGCGCGAGCATCCTCAGCAAGAAGCTGGCCGAGGGTCTCGACTCGCTCGTGCTGGACGTGAAGGTCGGCTCCGGCGCGTTTATGAAGACGCGGGAGGAGGCCTCGTGCCTGGGCCAGCTTCTGGTGAGCGTTGCGGGCAGGCTCGGGTGCAGGGCCTCGGCCGTCATCACTCGGATGTCGGTGCCGCTCGGCACGATGGTCGGCAACGCGCTCGAGGTCGATGAGAGCCTGGAGATACTGCGAGGGGGTGGGCCCGAGGACTCCAGGATGCTCACGCTCCATCTGGCTGCGAGAATGCTCGTCGGAGCCGGAACCTGCGACATGCCGACTGCGCTTCGGACCTGCGAGGAGAATCTCCGCAACGGTCGCGCGATGAGCCTCTTCGAGAGGATGGTAGAGAGTCAGGGAGGGGACTTGTCCGCGTTCGAGACGAGAGAGCCCGCGAGGGTCCGGCTCGATGTTGCGTTCGACCGCTCCGGGCTCTTCTGTGGTCTGGACGCTTTCGCCGTGGGCGAGGCCGTCCGGCGTCTGGGCGGCGGCAGGTTCAGGGTGGAGGACCGCGTGGACCACTCGGTCGGCTGGGAGCTCTCTGCTTCCCCGGGCTCCTACGTGTCGCCGGGCGATCCGCTTGGTATAGTCCATGCAGCGTCCGGAGAGTCGGCGGCCGAGGCAGCCGCCTCGCTCCGGTCGGCAGTCGTCTGGGACTCAATCTTGGAGGACCTGTTCCTGGGGGAGCCATGAACTTCCTTAGCGCCGAGGACATCAGGGGGATTCCGGCCAGGCTCGTCGAGACCGGGCTCCTTACCGAAAAGGACCTCGCCAGGCTCGAAAGGGTGATGAAGACCTCCTCCGAGCCCATGATGTCCCTTCTCGTCAGCAAGGGCCTGGTCGGGGAGGAGGAGATCTACAGGTTCCTCGCGGACATGCTCGGGCTGCCCTACAAGGATCTGGATCCCGTCGAACTCGACTTCGATTTCATAACGAGCAGGCTCCAGGGCGCCTTCGCTCAGAAGCACAGCCTGATAGTCTTCGGCGAGAGGTCAGGCAGGCTGCAGGTCGCCACCTGCAATCTCGAGGATCCCCGGGCCTTCGAGGATCTGAGACACGCCCAGGGCCAGGAGATCGAGCTCTACGTCAGCAGGCCCAGCGAGATCCACAGGGTCATCAGGCAGTTCTACGGCCTTCGAAGGTCCCTGGCTGCCGCCGAGAAGGAGATGGTGTCCGTCCGGGGCGGCGACTCGGTGGACCTCGGAAATCTCGAGAGGTTCGTCTCGAGCGAGACCGGCAAGACGATCGAGCCGACCGACAGGCCAATAGTCAACGCGGTAAACCACTTGCTGCAGTACGCGTTCGAGGAGAGGGCCAGCGATATCCACCTGGAGCCCCACAGGGACGGCACGGTGGTCAGGCTGAGGATTGACGGCGTGATCCACAATGTCTACTCCCTGCCGAAGAGGCTGCACCTCCCGATTCTCTCGCGGGTCAAGATGATCGCCGGCATGAACATCGCCGAGAAGCGCAGACCGCAGGATGGCAGGATCCGCACCGAGTTCTCCGGCAAGCCGGTCGAGATCAGGGCCTCCACGGTGCCCGTCGCCTTCGGGGAGAAGTCGGTGCTCAGGATACTGGACCCCGGCGTGCTGATGCAGGATATCTCCCGCCTGGGTTTCGAGCCGGCGGACCAGGCCATCTTCGAGCGTCTGATCCGCTCTCCCCAGGGCCTCGTCCTCGTCACCGGCCCCACCGGATCCGGCAAGACCACCACTCTCTACTCCGCGATGACGACGCTGGCGACCACCGAGAAGAACGTCACGACGATCGAGGACCCGATCGAGTTCGTCACCGACGAGTTCAACCAGATCGCGGTGCAGCCGGCCGTGGGGGTCACCTTCACCAATGCCCTGCGCCACATCCTCAGGCAGGACCCGGACATCATCATGGTCGGCGAGATCAGGGACGAGGAGACCGCCAGGAGCGCCATGCGATGTGCCCTCACGGGTCATCTCGTTCTCAGCACCCTTCACACCAACGATACCGTGTCGAGTGTCGTGAGGCTTCTCGATATGCGTATCGAGCCCTACCTCCTGTGCAGCACCCTGGTCGGCGTGATCGCCCAGAGGCTGGTGCGCAAGGTCTGCGACAACTGCGCCGAGCAGTACACCTCGCCCGAGTCCGTTCTCGCCTCCATAGGCGCCTCGGGCTGGAAGGGGCCGCTCAGGCGGGGCAAGGGCTGCCGTGAGTGCAGGGACACCGGGTACAGGGACCGGATCGGGGTCTTCGAGGTCCTGCCCGTTACGGAGAGGATCCGGGCCGCCATTTCGAAGGGCCTTGGAACCGAGGAAATCAGGAGAGAGGCCAGAGACGAGAACCTCGTGAGTCTGCGCGAGAACGCGCTGAAGAAAGTGATGGCCGGCATCACGACACCCATGGAGATGCTCAAGGCGGTAGCGGCCAGCGTGGACTGAGGCTGCTTCCCCTGCCCATCGTACCGGGTGAGGACCATCAACAGGCAGGAGCAGCGCAACAGGATGAACGGATCCCGGATTGGACGTGACCCTACAGCTCTGCTGGTCTCGGCC
>JAFGKQ010000038.1 GCA_016928495.1 Candidatus Fermentibacterales bacterium | reverse complement strand
GGCTTCGACATCGGCACGGGGGAGGTAGTGAGCCCCTAGACCCGCAGGCTACCCGGTCTCCACCTCCGGCCTGGGAGGGGTCTCGAGCAGCTCCAGCGTGCGCCGGGACGGGTACTCCTTTCTCCAGAACCTCACAACGGCCCTGGAGGGGTCCTCGCGGACCGGAGGCTGGTCCCTCACGAATGGGTCGTAGAACTTCTCCTTCAGCAGGTCCCGCCAGCCTTCCGCGCTGCTCACCCCGTATCTCGCCCGCTTCTCCGCAGGGACCTTCGGCCAGAACACACGGTTCCAGAACAGCAGGTACCTCGGGTCCTCGAAGACCCGGTCCCAGGTCACGCCCATGAAGTCCGCCATGAACCTGTGGCTGTTGCGCAGCTTGGCGACGTTCTCCTCGGTCGGGCCGAAGGCCTCTATTGCCTGGGCGCAGGCCGGGAGAAGGCCTATCACTTCGATGTACATGGCGTCCCATGGGTGCTCGACGTTGGAGAGCTCGGCCATCCTCGTCCCCTCGTACTCGAGCTCCGGGACAGTCTCAACCTTCCCGTAGACCTCCAGTGCGAGGTTCTGCTGGTAATCCACAGTTGGGGAGTGTGCCTCCGCCGCCTTCTCCAGCGTCTCCCGGGCGGCCTCCATCAGGGGTTGCCTGCTGATCTCCAGGAGAACTCCGTCCTCGACCAGCAGTGTGTTGAAGTGGATGGCGTTCTCGGCAGCGGACTCGATCTCGAAGATCCGCTCGTAGTAGGGCGCGTTGCTCTCGCGAGCCGCTCCGGACATCGTGTCGTAGGCCATGTGATACCCGGCGGCGGGAACGCTGGCGGGCGGGACGGAAGCAGCAGACGGGGCTCCTGCTGGAGGAGCTGCCGGAGCCTTTCCCGCAGTAGCGGGCTGCTCCGAAGCCAGTTCGCCAATCAGGGCCCCCAGTTCGGCGAACGCGGGGTCTACGCTTATCGAGGCGATGTCAGCCCCATCCTCCGCCCTCGACGCGAGCGCCTCGAGCAGCTCCCTGGCCCGTGCCAGCTTCGTGTTGGATGGGCCCAGGGTCGCCGTGTAGTTGTCCACGGAGAAGCGGAAGCCATCCAGCATCTGCTTCAGGGTGCTATCCATGGACGAGCTCCCCGTGCTTCTCTCCCAGGACGCCGAGCTGTGCATCAGTGAAGATCAGTCGGTCCCTGTAGGCCGGATAGGTCATGATCCTCTCCCAGCAGGCATCCGGGTCCGCCTCCCTCAGCTGCTCCCAGTAGGCCCGGAGCTTCGCCAGTGAGCGTTCCTCAGCTCCGGAGCCCGGGGGATCGGTGCAGAGGTGGAAGAGGGCCTCGATCACGGAGCTCAGGGCGTTCATGGCCTTGTTCTCATCGAACGCGAGGCGCGAGGTCTCCTCGAACGACTCCAGCTTCGAGGCCAGGTCGGCATGGGTCTGCGCCGACTCGATGATCTCGAGCCGCTGCCTGTCCTCCATCGCCTTCCTCTCATGGCCCAGGGCGCGATAGACCGCCTCGCGATTGCGGTACCTGTCGTGGGCCTCTGCCCTGGCGGCCGAGACCATGTTGCCGGTCCGGCGTATCGCTTCCGAGAAGGCCTCCGGAGAGCCGGCCTCGTCGAGCATCTCCAGGTACCGGTTGCAGTCCGCGATCTGAGCCCTGTGAAGGTCCGGCCGGCTCGAGAACTGCTTCAGCCGTGAGGTGAAGTACCTCCTCTGCATTTCGAAGTCTTCCGACATTCCGCCGCCTCTCCATGAAGTGCCCGGAATCCTCGCAACGATCGGGAGAAGACCATAGGCCAGGTGCCGCCGGGGGTCAACGCGCGCGGTCCGGCTATTCCAGGACGAGGAGCAGGGCGTTGCCCAGACTGGGGACCAGCACGTTCTGCCCGTCGGGAGTGGCCGTCATCACCTGGGCATAGTTCCCGACGCTCAGCCCCGCCATCACGCTCCTGTCCGAGGTCCTCACAACCAGGAGGTTCTCCTGCGAGTATTTCAGGCCGACGTAGACGTAGTCCCCGGAAGGCAGGGCGCAGACGGAGAATGGCTCGTGCTCTACGCGCAGAGTGTCGATCACCAGGCCGAGAGAGAGGTCGGTCACGGTCACGGACAGGTCGCCGTGGTTCACGTTGTACAGGTAGTCGTTCGACGGGAGGACGCACATCTCGTGGGGGTTCCGGCCGACCGCTATCGAGCTCGTCACAATGTTCTCATCGGTTGATATCACGTCGATAGCGTGGTCCTCGGTGCAGGCCACGTATACGTTCTGCCCGTCCGGAGAGCAGCATATCGAGCTGGGATAGGCGCCGACCTCGATGGTGTCGACAACCGTGTTGCCGGCGGTCTCGATCACCATCACGTTGTCGTCCCAGGCGTTGGTGACGTACACGAAGCCGCCTGACGGCAGGGCGCAGACCCCGTCGGTCTTCACTCCCGTCGGTACCGTGGCGACGACCTCGAGGCTGCCCGTGTCGATCACAGACACCGTGGACGATCCGTGGTTGCTGGCATAGACGTATTGCCCGGAAGGAAGCACGCAGACCTTCCTGGGAAGGCTCCCGACCGCCACGCTCTCGAGGTAGGTCCAGCTCGTGGCGTCTATCACCCCCACGCTGTTGTCGCCCGACTCGGCGACGTAGGCCCTGTTCCCCTGGATGTCGCAGCAGACTCCGGTCGGGTAGGTCCCGAGGGGCACTCCTGCGACCACGCTGTCGGGGAAGGGGTTCTCCGAGGGACCCGAGGGCTCGCCTCCACAGGAGGCCAGCAGCACAGAGGCCGCGGCAACGACGCTGGAGAGCTTGATCATGATCATGTTCCTCCCGGATACGCTCTGGTACTGCCCGTTCGACGAACGCTCCGTCCGTTCCGTCCGGACCATGATAGGGATAAGCGATGACCCGGGAGGACGCCACTCCAAGCTCGCGCGAAGCTCCGGCGGAGCAGGGCGCCGCGCCGGCCGGCCCCATCTCGTTGACCACGATCCCGGAAGCCACCTATCATCATCATTATCACGACTGCGCTGCGTTCCAGGGTTCCGTCCCACCGCGTGCCGTAGCGTCCCGGGTGTGCTGCCTGAAGTCCCGAGTGACGGCATGCTCGCAGTGAACGGCCGACCGGTCGGGAAGGTGGTCGAAGCCCATGGCCCTGCCAGGCATGACAGTTCTCAGGACCCTCCTGCTGGGGGACCCCTTGTTCCTCGCGGCAAGTGCGCTCAGGATCGCGGCGAGCCCATCGGTGCTCGCCCGGCTTGTCAGGCGCAACTCGGGCGACCTTCCTCTCCGCTACTACCGCCTGGGCGGGCGGCTCATCCTCAGATACAGCGAGCTGGACTTCAGGAGCGGAGGCTCCGGCATCACCTGCCTCGACCGGCAGGCCCTGGAGAAGCTCCTGGCGAGGGATCACGGGCCCGGCTACAAGGACAGGTCGGTCGTCAAGTGGTGCAGCCTCCTCTACGCGATATGCCGGCTCGCAGCACCCCGAACGGTCGTCGAGACGGGAGTCTTCTGGGGCTACTCCTCGATCCACATCCTGGCCGCCCTCGAGCGGAACGGCCGGGGCAGCCTCCACTCCCTGGACGTTACGCCCGAACGCCTGCTCTCGCGCGGCCTCGAGTCCGGGGTCGCGATCCCGGACAGGCTGAGGCGCCGCTGGGACATCACGATCGGCGAATCCGCGCTGGCTCTGCCCGGTCTTCTGGACAGGCTGGGCCGGATAGACATCTTCGTCCATGACAGCGAGCATACCGACGAGAACATGCTGTTCGAGTACAGAACCGCATGGCCCCACATACGCGAGGGCGGCCTGCTGATCTCGCATGACGTCGGCCAGGAGGACAGCCCGTTCAGCGAGTTCGCCCGCGAGGCCGGCGCGGCCTGCCTGATCAGGGACTTCGTCGGCATAGCCCTCAAGGCCTGATCAGGAATGGGGACACGCACCGTATTCTCCGGGGCGCCCTGCCGGGAGACGCCCTCGGCCGGGACCCTCTCGAGTGGCGTGGGAGGTGCCGGCCCATGGGACGACAGCGGGTGCCCCGGACGGCCTGCGCCGCGGGAGGTCTGCTCCGGGCATCCCGCGCAGCCCGACCAGGGCTGGAAGGGGCATCGCAGATGCTAGCACGTCTGGCGCGCCGCATCGCCGCTCTGCTTCCTGCAAGCGCCGAGGACCTGCTGCATCGGGTCGCCGGCCGCCTGAGGAGCCTGCGGTACGCCGGATCCCGCTACCGGTGCCCCTGCTGTGGCGGCGGCTTCGCGAGGATGCTCAGCTGGGACCCTTCCGATCCCGACGACGACAACAGGATGTGCCCGCGGTGCCATTCCCAGAGCAGGCACAGGCTGCTCCTGACCTACCTGGAACGGGAGACCGGCCTCTTCAGCCAGGAGGTCAGGCTGCTCCACTTCGCGCCGGAGCGCTTCCTCGCCCGCATCTTCAGGAGCCGGCCCGGCATCCTCTACGTCCCGGTCGATCTCGAGATGAGCCGGGTGTCGGCGCGGGTGGACGTGACCTCACTGGGCTTCCGGGAGGCCTGTTTCGACGCGATCGTGTGCAACCACGTCCTGGAGCACGTTCCGGACGACGAGGCAGCGATCCGGGAGCTCTGCCGCGTGCTCGCGCCGGGGGGCTGGGCCGTGGTCATGGCGCCCGTCGATCATGACAGGGCGGAGACCCTGGAGGACCCCTCAGTCAGGGATCCCATGGAGAGGAGAAGGCTGTTCGGCCAGTCGGACCACGTTCGGGTCTACGGTCGGGACTACATAGACAGGCTGAACCGCGCGGAATGGGCGGCGTCCGAGCTTCACTACGCCGACGAGCTGGATCCGGGCCTGCGCGAGAGCCTCGCCCTCATGGAGCGCGAGTACATCTACCTGGCCAGGAAGCCGCCCGCGCCACCCGTTGCCTGACAGCGCGTCCGTGCATGCCGGACGAGCGGGCGCATCATCCCGCAGGCTTGCGCGCGATGTCGATCCGGCGGAAGAGGGCCCTGGTCATGATGCCCAGGATGTGCGGGTGCCTCCAGAGAATGGGAAGACGCTTGAGTAGCTTGCGCCATGCGGTTGCCCGGAAGTGCCTGTGCAGGCTCTCGTAGATCCCCTGCACGCCCTGCTCGAGCTCCCCGGGGCTCATCAGGGCAGGCTCGAAGACGGCGTTAGCCCACCCATAGTCGAGCCGGTCGCTCGATATGAGCCGTCCTTCCCTCTCTAGCTCCTCGTACATGGCAGTGCCGGGATAGGGTGTGAGGATGTAGAGGCATACGTCGTCGAGGTCGATGCGCCGGATGACCTGCTCGGTGGACCGGAAGATCGAACTGTCGTCACGATCGAACCCGAACATGAAGAAGCCCAGGACCAGGATGCGGTGGCGGTGGAAGGCGCGCACTACCTCCGCGTACTCCTCGACGCGGTTCTGCGCGATGCCGGCGTCCTCCAGCGATCCCGGGTTGACGGTCTGGAAGCCCACCTGGACGTGGAAGCAGCCCGCCCGTGCCATTGCCGCGAGCAGAGGCTCGTTCCGGGCGACGTTGGTAGGGACCTGGACCGACCAGATCTTCCTGAGCGGCTCGATCCTCTCGCACAGGCGCATCACGTAGGCCTCGTCGGCGAACATGTTGTCGTCCACGAAGAAGACTACGTTCTGAGGCAGCGCCTCGAGCTCCTCGTAGACCAGCTCGACATCACGCTGGCGGTGCTCGTGCCAGGGGACGCTGGGAAGGTAGCAGAACCTGCACCGGTTCGGGCAGCCCCGGCTGGTCTGCACCGTGGCGACCCAGTAGTCCTCCCTGAACAGGTCGCGCCTCGGCAGCGGCACGTCGTTCATGTCCGTCAGGCGCTCCTGCTGGTAAACACCGCCCAATAGGCCCTGTTCCGCGTCGCGGAGCACGTCCTGCCAGATGTACTCCGCTTCACCTACGACCACGGCATCGGCGTGCTCCAGGCATTCCTGCGGGAGCAGGGAGGCGTGGACGCCGCCCAGCACGACCTTCGCACCCTTCTCGCGCCACCGGTGGGCGATCTCGTAGGCTCGCCGGGACGTGAACGTGGCCGTGGTGATGCCGATCAGATCGAACGACTCGTCGTAGGGGATCTCCTCCCAGTCATTGTCGCAGAGCCTGACCTCATGACCTTCCGAGAGGGCTGCCAGAATGGCGATGTGGAGTGGCGTGAACTTTATCTCCTCCAGGAAGCGGTAGACGCCCCCGTGGACGAACCACTTCGGTTTGACCAGGAGTATTCGCACACTCAGCGCTTCGCCGAAGAGGAACTCAGGGTATCGCGGATCCTGATGGCCGACCGGAGGAGGGACGCCCCGATCTTCTCCCGCAGCCTGCCGGCAAACACGTCGCGCCAGGGCCTGGTGGAGGCCACGAACCTGATGAATGCCCTGGTGTTCCCGTTGATCTCCTCCTCGTGGGGTGAGCGGTCTCTCGGCGTCTCGGGCTCGAAGAAGCAGGTCGGGTCCTC
>JAFGKQ010000037.1 GCA_016928495.1 Candidatus Fermentibacterales bacterium | reverse complement strand
GTCCACGGCTCGGCCGATCCTGAAGCCGTCGCAACCGCCCTGGTGAGGGGAGCCTTCGAGTATCAGGGACAGAAGTGCTCCGCCGCCTCGAGAGCCTACCTGCCGGAGAGCCTGTGGCCGCAGGTGAGGGAGATGCTCGTCGACCAGGTTTCCAGCATCAAGATGGGCAGCGTGGAGGACTTCTCGGTCTTCATGGGGGCCGTGATCGACAAGGCCGCCTTCGACACGATCACCTCCTTCATAGACTACGCGAAGAGCTCGGGCGATGCCGAGATACTGGCCGGAGGCGAGTACGACGACAGCAAGGGCTACTTCATCAGGCCGACGGTGGTGCAGACCACTGATCCGCACTTCAGGCTGATGGAGGAGGAGATATTCGGCCCCGTGCTGACCGTCTTCGTCTACCCCGACTCGCAGTACGAGGAGACGCTGAGGACATGCGACCAGACGTCCATGTACGCGCTCACAGGCAGCATCTTCGCCCGTGACAGGTACGCGATCATGAAGGCCCACACCGCACTCCGGCACTCGGCGGGCAACTTCTACATAAACGACAAGCCGACCGGAGCGGTCGTCGGCCAGCAGCCTTTCGGCGGGAGCCGCGGCTCCGGGACCAACGACAAGGCCGGATCCTACCTGAACCTGCTCAGGTGGGTCAGCACGCGAACGACCAAGGAGACCTTCGCCCCGCCGACCGACTACCGGTATCCCTACATGAGCGGGGACTGAGGGGCGTCAGGCCAGAGACTGGATTGGAGGCCCGCATGTCGGAGAAGGCTGCGGCTGTACTGGAGAAGCTGGGAGTCAGGAAGGTAAGCCCCGGGGCTTGCTGGGGCCCGGGCGGCTGGATCGAGGAAGAGGAGCAGGAAGCGATCCCTTCGATCAACCCGGCCACCGGGGAGGAGCTGGGGTCCTACGTCCAGGCCGGCCCCGGGACATGGGACAGGATAGTCGAGCGCGCGCACCGGGCGTTCCTCGAATGGAGGATGGTCCCCGCTCCAAAGAGGGGTGAGCTGGTCCGCGACCTGGGCAACGCGCTCCGGGAGCTCAAGGAGCCGCTCGGGGAGCTCGTCACTCTGGAGATGGGCAAGATCCGCCAGGAGGGCCTGGGCGAGGTGCAGGAGATGATCGACATCTGCGACTTCGCCACCGGGCTGTCCAGGCAGCTCTACGGCTCGACGATGCACTCCGAGAGGCCCAGCCACAGGATGTACGAGCAGTGGCACCCACTGGGGATCGTCGGCGTCATCTCCGCCTTCAACTTCCCCGTCGCAGTCTGGTCCTGGAACGCCGCGATAGCATCGGTGTGCGGGGACCCCGTGATCTGGAAGCCCTCCTCGACCACGCCGCTGACGGCGATAGCCGTGCAGAACATCTGCAACAGCGTCATGGGAGATTACGGCCGGGAAGGTCTCTTCTGCCTTGCCATCGGCTCGGGAAGGACCGTGGGACAGAGGATGCTGGAGGACCGGCGCATTCCACTGGTCTCCTTCACCGGTTCCACCGGAGTGGGGCGCATGGTATCCGAGACCGTGGCCAGGCGATTCGGAAGGACGATCCTCGAGCTCGGGGGGAACAACGCAATAATCGTGACCCCCAACGCGGACATGGACATGGCCGTCAGGGCGATCCTCTTCGGGGCGGTCGGGACCGCAGGACAGCGCTGCACATCCACGCGCCGCATCATAGCCCACAGGAGCGTGGTGGATGACCTCGTCCGCACTCTGGTGTCAGCCTACGGGCAGGTGCGAATCGGTGACCCGATGGAGGACGGGACCCTGATGGGGCCCCTGGTGAGCACCGAAGCCGTTGAAGAGATGATGAAAGCCCTGGAAGCGGCAAAGGCCCAGGGAGGCGAGCTGGTCTTCGGTGGAAAGCGGCTTCCGGACAAGGGTGAGCGCTTCGTCGAGCCCGCCATAGTGCGCATGCCCTCTCAGACCGGGATCGTGCACAACGAGACGTTCGCCCCGATTCTCTACGTCCTCGCCTACGGGGATCTCGACGAGGCGATTGCCATCCACAACGAGGTGCCTCAGGGCCTCTCGAGCGCTGTCTTCACCACGGACCTCGGGGAGGCCGAGCGCTTCCTGTCGCATTCAGGCTCCGACTGCGGGATCGCGAACGTCAACATCGGGACGTCCGGGGCCGAGATAGGCGGGTGCTTCGGCGGCGAGAAGGAGACCGGCGGAGGCAGGGAGGCCGGCTCCGAGGCCTGGAAGGCCTACATGAGGAGGCAGACCAACACGATCAACTGGAGCCACGAGCTGCCGCTCGCGCAGGGAATCGAGTTCAGGCTCTAGCCGCAAGGGCACCGCATCGGGAACAACCGGGGCCCGGCGGGCGTTAGAAGCAGTGCAGGCGTTGACCGGTGAAAGCACCTCGAAATCCAGCCTGCGCAAGGCACCGGCAGCGCCAGCTGCTTCCCTCCTCTAGCAGCGCCCGGGGGCGGGCCACACGGCCCGCCTCCGGTGTGTCCGGGGCTTGCGCGGTCACCCCGGACCTATTCTACTTGGCTCGGTAACCAGTCGTAACGGAGCTGGTGCTTCCTGGAAGGAGCCGGGGTGATGAGAGGATCCGAGTCATCCGTCATCGTGATCGGCGCGGCAATCGCGCTGGGGCTGGCTTGCGGCGATTCGGGCCCGACCGGTCCGGGCGGCGGTGGCGGAGGGGGAACGGCCTTCTACGGAACGATCGACCATAGCTGCACGGATCTGGACCAGATCCCATCCGAGTGGATCTCGACGGTCCAGGACAGCTTCCCGGTCCACTACGCGCACACCTCGCACGGAAGCCAGCTGACCGTCGGACTGGAGAGGATCGAGGACGAGGATGCCACGTACGATGTGGAGATAGGCTACTCTTACCTTCCCGAGGCGGCCGGTGCCCTGTGTATCTTCGATGGCCAGGAGTGGGAGACCTACATCACTCCGGACCTCTACTGGGAGACCGCGGAGGGAATGGACTACACGAGGGACGTGCTCGACAGCAACCCGTCCATACGGGTCTCGATGTGGTGCTGGTGCTGCCAGCTCGACTACTACGGAGAGATGGAGGTCCTGGCCTATCTCGACTCGATGTCTCAGCTCGAGAGCGAGTACCCGGACATCGAGTTCGTCTACATGACGGGCAACGCGCAGGCCACCGGGATCGAGGGCTACCAGCGCTATCAGAGGAACGAGCAGATCAGGCAGTATTGCGAGCAGAACGACAAGACGCTGTTCGATTTCGCCGATCTGGACGCCTGGTGGTACAACCCCTCCACCAGCTCCTGGGAGCACCACTGGTACGACTATGGAGGGATCCAGGTGCCCGGAGAGCATCCGCAGTTCCATGGGGACGAGGCAGGACACACGACCTACGAGAGCTGTGAACAGAAGGCCCGGGCGACCTGGTGGCTGCTGGCCAGGATAGCCGGTTGGCCCGGACCGTAACGGCTGCCTGAGCCGGGAGGGAGATTCGGACTTGTCAGGACTCCATGAACGCCCCGCGGAGTTGCTTCGCGACCTTGTGCGGTTCGCTACCATCAACCCCCCCGGCAACGAGGCCGAGTGCATCGGCTACATCGGGAGGATTCTGGAGGAGGCGGGAATACCCTGGCATACCGTCGCTCGCAACCCTTCCAGGCCCAATCTGATAGCGAGGCTTCCCGGTCAGGGGTCGGCGCCGCCCCTCCTGCTTCAGGGTCACGCCGATGTCGTCCCCGTCGAAGGCCAGAACTGGACCCATCCTCCATTCGAGGCAGTGATCGAGGATGGTTGCATCTGGGGCAGGGGGACCCTCGATATGAAGGGCGGGCTGACGATGATGATCACCGCTCTCCTCAAGGCGAGGGCCGAGGGCTTCGTGCCGGCGGGCGACATCATCCTGGCGGTCCTGTCCGACGAGGAGGCGGGGGGCGACGACGGGGCCAGGTTCCTGGCCGACAGCCACCCGGGCGAGTTCGAGAACGTGCGCTACGCCGTGGGCGAGGTCGGGGGCTACTCCACGACGGTGGAGGGCAGGAGGTTCTATCCCGTACAGGTCACCGAGAAGCAGGTCTGCTGGCTCCGGACCGTCCTCGAGGGACCGGGAGGACATGGGTCCATGCCCATGCGCGACGGGACCATGGCACAGCTCGGCCGCCTGCTGACACGCCTGAACGGCCACGCCTTCCCGGTTCACATCACGGACGCCACCAGGCAGATGGTGGAAAGACTCGCCGCCAATCTGCCGGAGCCCTCCGCCTCGACCTACGCATCCCTGCTGGACCCCTCCAGAACGGATCAGGTCCTGCTGGAGCTCGGAGATGCCGGCAAGGGGTTCCACCCCCTGCTCCACAACACGGTGAACGCCACGATGGTGAAGGGCGGCACCAAGATCAACGTCATCCCGAGCCAGATCGAGATCTGCATGGATTGCCGGCTGCTTCCTGGGTTCAGTCCGCAAGACGCGATCGGTGAGATACGGGAGGTCGTGGGGGAGCATGTCGAGTTCGAGGTCACGAGGTTCGACCCCGTTCCTGCCAGGCAGGACATGGGCATGTTCGGGCTTCTCGAGGGCATCCTCAAGGATCTGGACAGCCGGGCATCGGCCGCTCTGCCCTTCCTGGTGCCCGGGGGCACGGACGCCCGCCATTTCTCCCGGCTCGGCATCCAGACCTACGGCTTCACCCCGATGATCCTCCCGGAGGGCCAGGACCTGCTCGGTCTGGCTCACGCCGCCGACGAGAGGATATCTCTGGAAGCGCTGGCTTTCGGGGTCGAGGCGATGTACATGCTGCTTCAGAGGTACGGCAGGGAGGACTAGGAAGCCGCGCCCGGACCGGGCGCTACCAGCCCCCTCAACCTCCACCCGGGAAGCTCGCCGTGGGTATGTCGAGCCAGATTTCCCAGGTCGCGTCCTCCTGGAGGTCCCACCCGTACTCCGCAATGGTCTCCTGGCCCTCGGTGACCACCATCAGATCGTAGCTGCCGGGAGACAGGTCGAACCCGAGGGTCTGGCCCGGCCGCAACGGCTTCAGGATCAGGCTCTCCCCCCAGGATCCGCTTCCGCACGGGATGACGTACAGAGCGACCAGATCCAGGCTGGACGAGTTGACAAGCGTGAGCTCCGCGCCCCGCGCATGGCCAGTGGCCATGACCAGGGCCAGCAGCGCCGACAGGCCCCATAGGCCGGAACGAGCACCACTCATCGCGACCTTCCTTCCCGGAGCGCTGGGCGGCGCTCCACGCAACACTCCGTGATTGGTACAGGAGGTCGGCCAGTGCTATTCCCGGGTCAGTTGTCTCCCCTCAGCAGCTTCTCGGCGGTACCGACGTCTATCTCGCCTTCCCTGAGCTTCCGCAGGATCGAGCCCGGGTCTCTGGGAATGGCTCCCAGTCCCAGCTTCTCGAACATCTCCTCTATCCTGCTCCTGGCAGTGGGGTAGGATACGCCCAGCTTCCTCTGAACCTGCTTGACGTTGCCCCTTGCCTCCAGGAAGAGGTCGAAGATCTCGCGGGTCTTCGGATCAAGAGTGCAAACCGGGCACAGGTCGAAGTCTCCGGCAACCTCCGCTCCGCAAGAGGGGCACTCCAGCTTCACCACGAGCATGATGCCCCCACAGGATGGGCAGACAGGGGGAATGGTGCGGTCAGTCATCCCCGGCCTCCTCGCCCTCCCGGCGGACGATGACGATGTTCCCTCCGGTCGTCTTCAGATTCACGCTCGAGCCGGGATCCCCCTTGGCTGCGCCTATCACGATCGTCGCCTTCTGCCTTCCGAAGGAGCCGGACCTCGAGACGCTGCCCAGCTCGGGATCGACGCTGATCTCACCGCCCATGGTGCTTGCCCGGAGCTCGAGGGGGTCGTCGAGCTCGAGCTCCAGCCGGATATCGCCACCCATGGACTTGGCTCTCGACTCTCCGCCGGATGCCTTGAGCATCTTCACCCTGATGTTGCCTCCCATGGTCTTGGCCTGGAACTCATGCCCGCTGGTATCGATGTCCAGGTTTCCCCCCATGGCCTTCACGAAGAGCTGGCACCCGAGCCCCTCCGATCTGATGTCTCCTCCGAGGGTCCTTGCCGTGACGCTGGAGACGCTGTGGGGGACACGCACTCTGAGATCGCCGCCGGCCCACCTGATCGAGCAGCTTCCGCGTCCACGGAACACCTTCAGGGCCCCGCCGTCCTCGGGCAGCACCTGGCACCTCGTGCCCTCGCAGCCCTCCAGCTCCAGGTCTCCGCTCCCCGCGCCGAGCAGGCCCCGTCGTCCCGCCTGGCGTATGACGAGCTTCTGGCCCTCGGGGATGTCGAACCCGCCGTCCTCCAGAGCCACCTGCTCGAGCTCCTCCTCCTCTTCCTCCTCGTCGGCACCCGCCTCGTCTTCGCCTAGGCCGGACGTTGCCTCCCCGACTGCCTCGCTGATCAGCGGGCCGATCCCCGCCAGGGCCTCGCCGATCGAGTCGAGGGAGGAGCCCAGGCTCTTCCTGACGGCACCCGCCGAAGCTCTGCCCTTGTGCTTCCTTCTCTCTCCTTCTGCCAGGGCGTTGAGCAGTCTCTCGGCGTCGTCGACGCTGATCTTGCCCTCCTGGAGCATGCTGAGAATCTGCTTGCGTTCCTCGCTCATGGGTGCCTCCATTCTACTCAGCTTGATGTGACAGAATAGTAACACTAAACTATCATTTTGTCAAGTCATGGTTGCTGAATGGCGATCTTCCCAGTAAAGGTGCCCCGCGGTACATGGTCTCCGACTGGCGGGCTTGGCGACCCCGGGGACACGGGCTATCGTCCTGTTGTCAGTGGGGGCTGACAATAAAGCGATTCAGGAGGTACGGATATGATCACAGTGGGGCGCAGGTGTCTCCTGGTCGGAGTCTCGATGCTTGCGGCAATTCTGACCGCTGCGGTTGGTTGCAAGGTCACTACGAAGCCGAGCACCCATGAAGGCATGGCGGGGGTCGAGTTCGGGTTCGAGGAGGACGATGAGGAGCAGACCGGGACGGTGGCGGGATCCGGCGGTGGTGTCACCGTCTTCGGCCCGGGCACGCCGGGGAGCATGCCTGGAGTCATCCGGAGGACTCCCGCCATGGAGTGCTGGCAGGACATGATGTGGATAGAGGAGACGGTGGTCGCCTACCGCGACTCGCTGGGCTGCTTTCCGCCGTCTCTGGGGGAGGCCTGGGACTGGTATCAGGGCCTCGGGTTCATCTCCCTCGGGAGCACCAGCATTTGGGGGACCATGCAGCGCCCGGAGAGGCTGCCCCGCTGTCCGGAAGGCAAGGCAGGAGGGTATCTCTACGAGCACACCGACAACTCCTACACGATAACCTGCCCCTCTGGCCATGGTTCCATCGTCGACGGCGTGAGGAGCTGGGAATAGACCGCCAGGCCCGGCATACAGAAAAGGCCCCTTTCGGGGCCTATCCCACTGGCGCTCCCACGGGGAGTGTGCCGGTTGTGCTCGTCAGAGGAGAGAGATGGGTCTCTCGCAGGATCGGGCAGCGTGGTAAGGGGAGGCGCCTGACGCAGAGAAGGCCCCTTTCGGGGCCTATCCCACTGGCGCTCCCACGGGGAACGCTGGTGCGGTTTCTCTCCGCAAGGGACCTTCGAGGGGTTGTCGCGGACCCGGGGTTCTGGGCAGTGGCAGCGAAAGGGCCCCCGAAGGGGCCCTGCTGGCGCTCCCACGGGGAAT
>JAFGKQ010000036.1 GCA_016928495.1 Candidatus Fermentibacterales bacterium | reverse complement strand
GCGGTTGGCCTCAAGGGGGTAGCACAGGAGCGAACGATCGGCGACGCCTTCGAGCAGACTCAGACGGGCGCCACCCTGGTGGACATGATGGCCCTCGACCTCCTCATAGGCTCAGGGGGCGTCCTGTCCCATGCTCCCAGGCGCAGCCAGGCGGCGCACATGCTCATCGATGCGTTCCTTCCCGAGGGAGTCACCATGCTGGCCGTGGACTCGATCTTCATGATGCCGCAGCTCGGTGTGCTCTCCGAAGTGCACGAGGAGGCGGCAACCGAGGTCTTCGACAAGGACTGCCTCATAAGGCTCGGCACCTGCATCGCCCCCGTGGGGAAGGCGAAGCAGGGCATTGTCACTGCCACTCTGGTCTTCGAGGGCGCCAACGGCACGGAGGAGCACGCGATCGAGTACGGATCCATGAAGGTCCTGCCCCTCGGCGCCGGGAAGACGCTGAAGGCCGAGATCAGGCCCGCCAGGCAGATAGACGTGGGAGACGGCCCGGGCAAGACGATCGAGCGTGAGATCAGCGGAGGAGTCGCGGGCGTGATCCTCGACGGCAGGGGCAGGCAGCCCTTCTCTCTCCCGGAGAGGCAGGAGGAGCGGGTGGCCAGGCTTCGAGACTGGGCCCGCACCATGGGCACGTACCCCGACAGATTCTTCTCCATGGCGAGGTGAGGCGATGGCATTTGCATACACACCAGGACTCAGAGTTGCGAGCGTGACGAGGGTCAGGAAGGAGCGCAGGCTCCCCCTCAAGGGAACCGTAGTGGTCGCTGTGGGCGACGAAGTCGAGGCCGGGACCATAGTGGCCAGGACGGAGCTCCCGGGCAACGTCCAGGTGCTCAACCTCGCAAACAGGATGGGGCTTCCGCCAGCGGACATACCCGAGTTCCTGCTCAAGAACCCCGGTGACCCGGTCGAGCAGAACGAGCCCATCGCCAGGTCCAAGGGTTTCCTCGGGCTCTTCAAGTCCACGGTGCGCTCCCCGATCGAGGGCCAGTTGGACAGCTACTCCGAGATCACCGGCCAGGTCCTGCTTCGCGAGCCCCCCGTTCCGGTCGAGATAGACGCCTACGTGAAAGGGAAGGTGGTCGAGGTCATCGAGGACGAGGGAGTCGTGGTCGAGACAAGGGGGACCTTCGTCCAGGGCATCTTCGGCATCGGTGGGGAGACGAGAGGCGAGCTGAAAGTCGTAGTCGACTCGAGCGATCAGGAGCTGACCGCCGACCTGCTGGACCCGTCGTGCTCCGGCAAGGTCCTGGTCGGTGGCTGCTTCGTGTCTCACTCCACCCTGACCAGGGCGATAGGGCTCGGAGTCAGGGCGGTCGTCGTGGGCGGCTTCGACGACAAGGACCTCAAGGACTTCCTTGGCTACGACCTGGGCGTCGCGATAACCGGCCACGAGACCAAGGGCATCACGCTCATACTCACTGAGGGCTTCGGCAGGATGAACATGGCCCAGGCGACCTTCGATCTCCTGAGGTCGAGACAGGGTCTCCTCGCCAGCGTCAACGGCGCGACCCAGATAAGAGCGGGCGTGATAAGGCCCGAGCTGGTGATACCCGTTGGAGGCGACGTCCAGAGCGCGCAGAGAGCGGAGCGGGAAGCAGGGGCCCTCGACTCAGGCTCCCAGGTGAGGCTCATCAGGGCTCCCTACTTCGGAAGGCTCGCGAAGGTCACGAAGCTCCCTCCCGAGCTGCAGGAGCTGGACTCCGAGTCGAAGGCAAGGGTCCTCGAGGTGCAGTTCGACGATGGAGAACGGGCTATCGTCCCCAGGGCGAACGTGGAGCTCATAGAGCACTGAGCGGAAAACGAAACGGAGGAGATATGGGGCTGCAACGTCCGGCTTCGTCCCTGGTGCCAGTCGCTGTGCTTGCTCCCCTGCTGGTCCTGGCCAGCCCCTGCGTGGCCCTGGCTGCCGATGGCCCGCCCGGGCAGGACTGGAATGTCGGGTCGCTCACCGCAACCGACGCGCCCAACGACCGGGGAGGAAGCGTAGTGCTCACCTGGGAGGCCGCCGGGGGAGAGGCGATTCCTGACTCCCTGGTCGTCGAGAGATCCGCGTCCGGGCTTGCCGCGGAATGGACTGCCGTAGGCTGCGTCCCGGGGATTGCCGACCGCTTCGTAGACCAGACCGCAAGCGACGGCGAGACATACCTCTACAGGCTGGTTCCCTGGTTCGGCCAGCGGGCCGGGACGCCCACGGAGCCGGTCGAGGGGCGGTGCTCCGCCCAGTGGCTGCACTCCGGCAGGATCGGGATGCTGGTGATCCTGGCGATCCTCACGGGCCTTATCTTCTACTTCATCGGGGTCGGTCAGCGGGGGCGGGAGTTGTACATACGGCAGATCGCCGGCCTCTCGGCCGTGGACGACGCTGTGGGCCGGGCAACGGAGATGGGCAGGCCCATCCTCTACATCCCCGGCATCATGGACATGGACGACATACAGACCATCGCGAGCATGGTCATACTGGGAAGGGTCGCCAGGAGGACCGCGGAGTACGGCGCGGACATCGTTGTGCCCGTGTGCCGGAGCGTTGTCATGAGCGTGGCCCAGGAGGTGGTGAAGCAGTCCTTCACCGAGGCGGCCAGGCCCGACTCCTTCAAGAAGGACGGCATCTTCTACCTGACGGACGACCAGTTCGGCTACGCTGCCGGGGTCGACGGCATCATGGTGCGCCAGAGGCCCGCGGCCATCTTCCTGCTCGGCACCTTCTACGCCGAGAGCCTGATCCTGGCGGAGACCGGCAGGAGCGTGGGAGCCATACAGATCTCGGGAACAGCGATGCCGAGCCAGCTTCCATTCTTCATAGCCGCGTGCGACTACACGCTGATAGGCGAGGAGCTCTTCGCCGCCAGCGCCTACCTCTCGCGGGAGCCCAAGCTGCTTGGCAGTCTCAAGGGCCAGGACCTGGCGAAGGCCTTCTTCATGGTTCTCATCGTAGCAGGCGTCCTCACGGCGACACTGGGCGCGTTCTGGGCCCCCGCAGCCGACCTGGCCGAGTGGCTCCGGGATCTGGTGCACGTGGAGTGATGAAGGAAGGGAAGGGGAATCGGACATGAGAATTGCTATACCACTGGCGATTACCTTCCTCGCCGGCATCGTCATGGTGCTGAGCTTCGTCGTGCCGCACGAGCCGATCGCCTCGCTCGGAGACGGGCTGAACGAGTGGTACATGATCGTCGTGTCAGCGGCCATCTTCCTCGGGGCCCTGAACCTGCTGCAGGTTCACATCCGGAAGATCAGGCTGCGCTCACGCAACTGGCGGTACAGCCCCGTAACGATAGTCGGCTTCGTGGCGATGTTCGTGACGGGAGTCATCTACACGGCCGCCGAGGGAAGGCCTTTCGACTTCCTGTTCCAGAACATGGTCGTCCCAATGGGAGCGACCATGTTCAGCCTGCTGGCCTTCTTCGTGGCCTCCGCCTCCTTCAGGGCCTTCCGGGCCTCCAACTGGAGGGCCGCGCTGCTCCTTGGCTCCGCCTTCGTGGTGATGCTCGGCCGCGTGCCGATCGGGGACCTGCTCTGGAGGCTCGTCCCGGGCGCGGCTGCCGG
>JAFGKQ010000035.1 GCA_016928495.1 Candidatus Fermentibacterales bacterium | reverse complement strand
GCTCTCCTTCACCGCGGGCGAGCTGGCTGCGTCGATATCGGCTCACGTGCCCGGCTTCGAGGTTACATACGAGCCGGACTTCAGGCAGGCCATAGCCGATACCTGGCCCAGCAGCGTGGACGATTCCGCCGCCAGGGAGGAATGGGGCTGGGAGCCCGAGTGGGACCTGGAGGCGATGACGGCGGACATGCTGGATAGGCTACGCAAGCGACACGCCGCCGGTGCTCTGTACTCCTCCGTCTAGGATGGGCCTGCCCGGCCTTCCGGCGGGCCACGGGACCACGAGATGAGCGTTCGCAACCTCGATCTGTTCTTCGAGCCCAGGCGCATAGCTCTGGTGGGCGTTACCATCAACCCCAACAGCGTTGGCGGCAAGGTGCTCGGCAACCTCGTGGCAGCCGGATACCGCGGCGTGGTGTACCCGGTGAACCCCTCGAGCGAGGCGGTCATGGGCGTTCAGTGCTACCCGGACGTCCGTGGCCTCCCGAAGGTCCCCGATCTGGCGATCCTCTGCTCTCCGGCGAGGCAGGTTCCGGGCCTCGTGTCCGATTGCGGCGAGGCCGGGATACGCGGCCTGATAGTCATGAGCGCCGGGTTCGGAGAGGTAGGCGAGGAGGGCAGGGCCCTGGAGCAGAAGCTGCGGGCCGAGGTCTCGAGGTTCGACGGGATGAGGCTCCTGGGGCCCAACTGCCTCGGGGTGATCGTGCCCGGCCTCGGTCTCAACGCAAGCTTCGCCGCGGGCATGCCCGGCGCCGGGAAGGTGGCGTTCATCTCTCAGAGCGGCGCCCTCTGCACCTCGGTCCTGGACTGGGCCAGGGACAAGAGGATCGGCTTCTCGAAGTTCGTCTCGATCGGCAACGCTGTCGATATCGGGTTCAGCGACCTGATCGACTATCTGGGCGATGACGAGGCAACCGACTCGATCCTGCTCTACATCGAGTCCATAAGGGATGCCAGGGAGTTCATGACGGCAGCCAGGGCAGTCGCTCTCAGGAAGCCCATCGTCGCATACAAGGCCGGCAGGTTCCCCGAGTCGGCCAGGGCCGCCGCCTCGCACACGGGCGCCCTGGCCTCCGCGGACTCCGTCTACGATGCCGCCTTCAGGCGCGCGGGCATCGCGAGGGTGCTCGACATCGGCGAGATTTTCGATGTGGCCGAGCTTATCGGCAGGGAGAGAACGCCTCGGGGCCCTCGCCTGGGGATAGTCACCAACGCCGGAGGCCCCGGCGTCATGGCCGCGGATGCTCTGATCTCCATGAACGGCACGCTGGCCCGGCTCAGCGAGGCGAGCATGGCGGCCCTGAACGAGTCGCTGCCGCCTGTCTGGTCTCACTCCAATCCGGTGGACGTGATCGGGGATGCCAGGGCGAAGAGGTACGAGAAGGCATCGAGGATACTGCTGGAGGATCAGGGGGTGGACGCCCTGCTCGTCATCCTGACCCCGCAGGGGATGACCGATCCGTCGAGTGTCGCGAGGGCGATAGGCAGGACCGCGGGGGAGACCAGGAAGCCCGTTCTCGCAGCCTGGATGGGCGGCGAGAGCGTGGCCGAGGGCATCGGCATCCTCGTGGACAGCGGCGTGGCGACCTACACGACGCCCGAGCAGGGCGTCAGGGCCTTCATGACTCTCGTAGACTATTCGAGGAACCTCCAGGCCCTCTACGAGACCCCCCGCGAGATCCCTGTGGAGTTCGAGCTGGACAGGCCCGCGTTCCGCGAGAAGCTGCGGGAGGCCTTCGACTCGGGCGAGAGCGTGCTGACCGAGACGGTTTCCAAGATGCTCCTCGAGGCCTACGGCATCGACGTGGCGATGCCCCGGCCGGCGCAGGGCGCGGAAGAGGCCGTCTCCGTGGCGGTCGAGACCGGCTTCCCGGTGGTCATGAAGGTGCTCTCGCCCGACCTGAGCCACAAGACCGACGCAGGCGGCGTGATCCTGGGTCTTCGCGACGCCGACGCAGTTCGCGATTCCTTCCATGCCATGATGGGATCGGTGCGCGAGAGGGCTCCGGAGGCCAGGATAGAGGGCGTCACGATACAGCCGATGATCGATGCCTCCGGGGGCGTCGAGCTGATCCTGGGCATCAAGCGCGACCCTGTCTTCGGAAGCGTGATCATGGTCGGCATGGGAGGGACCTGGGCGGAGGTCATGGCGGACACGGCCCTGGGCTTCCCGCCGTTGAGCGAGCGGCTGGCCAGGAGGATGCTCGAGTCGCTCCGCGTCTGGCCGCTCCTGAAGGGCCCCTACAGGGGCCGGCCCGCCATCCATCTGGACGGGTTGCTCGAGACGATGATCAGGCTCTCCTACATGGCGGCTGACTACCCCGAGATAGTCGAGCTCGATGTCAACCCTCTGCTGGCCACGCCCAACGGCTCGATCGCCCTGGATGCCAGGGTGGTGGTGGATCCCCTCGAAGCCGGGAGGATGACGCGGCCCTACGCCCACCTGGCGCTGAGGCCCTATCCCGAGGAGTACGTCAGGTCCGGCCGCCTCAAGGACGGGACCGGCATCCTGCTGCGTCCCATCAAGCCGGAGGACGAGCCCCTCTGGATGGAGATGCTCTCGGCATGCTCCAGGGAGTCCATCTACTCGCGTTTCAGGTACTTCTTCCGCTGGTCCACGCACGAGGCCGCGATAAGGTACTGCTTCAACGACTACGACAGGGAGATAGCCATCGTCGCAGAGATGGAGCAGGAGGGCAGGCGACGCCTGATCGGCGTGGGTCGGCTCGTGGCGGATCCCGATCACGAGTCCGGGGAGTACGCGGTGTTGATAGCGGACAGATGGCAGAACGCCGGCCTGGGCGGGATCCTGACCGACTACTGCATCGAGATCGCGCGAAGGTGGGGGCTACGGAGGATCATTGCCCAGACGACCACCGACAACGCTCGCATGATCGATGTTCTGGAAAAGCGAGGCTTCTCCATCGAGCGCGACCTGTCGACCACGATAGTGGACGTGCTGAAGGTGCTGGACGACTGAGGGCTACAGCCGTCTCGCCAGAACGACGACTGCAAGGGCCTCGCAGGCCGCCCCGGCAGATCCGGTGGGCTCGACCCACGCATGGATGACATACCTCCCGATATGGAGGGCCGTGCCATCGTCGCTCCTGCCGTCCCACTGAAGCGCGGCAACCGGGCCGCACGCCAGGCGGTCGGCGAGGGTTGCGACAGGCCTTCCCTGCACGTTGTAGACGCGCACGCTGACCAGGCTCTGGTCGCATCCCGGGATGACCTGGACTGTCAGGACGTCGTCGACGCCGTCCCCATCCGGCGAGAAGGGGTCGGGGAAAGCGTCGAGAAGCTCCCCCTGACCTTCCGGCGAGACGAGGATGCTGTTCGGGGAGCCCGGAGTCCCTCCCGAAACCTCCACACAGGAGCCCCAGCTCGAAGGCTGGTAGCCGGGATGCTCCTGGCTCCTCCTCTCGAGTGAGACTCCGCTGCCCCCGCCCCAGGCGTCGTCGTAGGGAACGTAGTCGCTCGCAGCTTGCGCGGGGTCCATCAGCGTGATCCTGTCCGCCCAGGCCTCGCCCTGCTGCGTTGCGTCGTTCAGGACCAGCCATTCGAGCGGCTCGATCACCGGGCACCCGACTCCGGGCCAGGCTTCCGAGAAGGCCTCCGGACTGCCGCAGAGGATGGCGAAGCAGCCGGGTTCCAGCAGCAGCGAGGAGTCGGAAGGCAACGATGTCGTGTCCCTCGAGTCGGCCAGGTACCACCCCGAGAGGTCCCGAGAGCTTCCGGAGACGTTCAGCAGCTCGATCCACTCCGGGCTTCCGGGTGAGGGATGGTACATCAGCTCGTTGACGACCACCGGGGACGGGGGGTTCCAGCACGCCCCGGCCGCATCGTTCGAGGAGACGCTGTCCCCGGAGGTGACGGTGCTGCAGAGGACGCCCAGGGGCCCAGCCGAGCTGGAGGTCCAGTCAGCCCGGACGACGAGCGTGTCGAGAGGGCCCAGGCTGAAAGGCAGGGGGCCCTGGAAGAGCGCCTCCTCCGGATCCGGCTGCTGGTCCGCGTCCTCGTCCGCGTATATCAGGAGGCTGGAGGAGCAAGCGGGTATGGAGTCGGTGCCGAGACAGCAGAGAACTGCCGAGACCAGCACAGCCTCCTGTTGCTTGCCGAATGGCGGGTCGAGGCCGAGCCCCAGCACGCCCAGATCCTTGCCGCTGCCGTCCAGCGGGGGCGGGGCGCCGGGCGTCGGTCCGTCCGGGAAAACCAGCCAGTTCCCCTCCTGGTCGGGCCCTCCGAGGCAGACGCGCTGCACGCTGTTGCCCGCTCCGGGATCGAACGGTATCCCGTCCAGACCGTCATCGTCGCAGAGCAGCGGGTCGTCTGACAGGACGGGTGTGCCGTATGTGGACAGCAGGTCTCCGGAGGTGGTGCCCGAGGAGGAGTAGAGCGTGATCGGGTCGTTGCCCGAGAGCCCGTTGCCGATCGTGGTGTTGCCCACGGTGACCGTGACCGTGCCTGGAGGTATGGAGTATGGCTGGCTGCCCGAGGCATACTCACGGTCCAGTATGAGGACGAAGCTCGAGGAGGGCACAAGAGGACCGGGCAGCAGGCTGTCGCCCTCTATCGTCCCGATCGAAGGGTCCCAGGGCTCGAGCAGATCGAGCGCGTCGCCGTCCGTGAAGCCGCAGCCGCTGAGATCGAAGACGCCCGGTCCGGGGAACCAGAGCTCGATCAGCTCGTCGGTGTCCTCGCTGCCCGAGGGGTTGCAGAGCACTTCGCTGATCACTATGGGGCTGGCCTCGCCCACATCGAGATGGGCAGTGACGATGTCGTTCTGCTGTAGTGTATCCCCCGGAGCCTCGCAGAGCGCCGCAATGAGCCAGGAGCCCTCCGGGAGGCTTGTCGAGAAGACCAGGGTGTCGAGGCAGCCCGGGCCCAGGTCGAAGCCGTCGAGGATGCCAAGGATCTCAGAGGGCTCCGCGATCGAATCGAGGTCATCATCTCTGAAGAGGCATGCGCTGTATGAGCCGACAGCGAGCTGACCAGCATTGTAAACCGTGATAGCAACGCTAAACAGTTCTTCCGGGTTCGGCTCGGCGGGCTCGGTCGTCAGCCCGAGGAGGCACAGATCGAGCATCGGGGGCTCGATGCCGGACCAGCCCGGGCTGCGCCCCGTGGGCGGCACCGCCCAGTTGGCCTCGATGTCGGGGCCTGGGGTGCTGATGCGTTCCAGCGAGAGCCCCTCACCCGGGTCGAAGGGTATGGAGTCCAGACCATCGTCGTCCCTGTCCTGCCAGAGGGGTGACTCGAGCGGGGTGCCGAAGGTGCTGAGTACGTTGTCGAGCGATGTCCCCTCCGGGTCGTAGAGGGTAAGGGGATCGGAAGAGGCGGAGAGGCCGTTGCAGATGGAGTAGTCTCCGGTGGTCAGGATGACGGTGCCTTCCGGGATCTCGTCGTAGGCCGGGCAGGCCGCGTATCCGAGCTCCAGCACCAGGGCGATGCCGCCTGCGGGGATCGTGTCGCAGCCGAGCACCACTCCGGGATGCGGGAACTGGCCGTGGATCTCCTCGTCCCATGCGATGATGGTGTCAAGGGCGTCGCCGTCGGTCAGAGCGCATCCCGCGGCGCAGGCCGGGTCCTGGGAGGCGTTGCGTACCTCGACGTACTCACCGCTGCTCTCTTCGACGGGATGGCTCATGACCTCGGTTATGACGAGAAAGGCCGTGGCGCGAGCCGTCCCGGTGGAGACCAGCGAGAGCGCGAGCGCCGCGATGACGGACTGCGAACGAGCGGCTGCTTCGTGGGCCATAGGGTGAGGTTAGGGTCTCGCGCCGGCATGTTCAACCCCCGACGGGATTCGAGGGGGATTCCGGTCTAGTCGCCGACTATCTTGACCAGGACTCTCTTGCGTCGCCTGCCGTCGAACTCGCCGTAGAAGACCTGCTCCCAGGGGCCGAAGTCGAGCTTTCCGTCAGTCACCGCCACCACAACCTCGCGTCCCATGATCTGGCGCTTGAGGTGAGCGTCTGCGTTGTCCTCTTCGGTGCTGTTGTGCCTGTAGGCCTCGAGCGGCTCGTGCGGCGCCAGCCTCTCCAGCCATTCCTCGTAGTCCCGGTGCAGGCCCGGCTCGTCGTCGTTGATGAAGACGCTCGCCGTGATGTGCATCGCGTTGACCAGACACAGGCCCTGTTCTATGCCCGATCTCGAGAGCACTGCCTCGACCTGTGGCGTGATGTTGACGAAGTCACGCCTGTGTGGCGTCTCGAACCATAGGTACTCCCTGTGATGCCTCATTCGCCGGGGCTCCTCTCCCTGGTTCCCGTGTCTCAGTCCTGCTCGTCCCGGATCTCCATGACGGCCGAGGAGTGCGAGATCTGCTCCCACTCCGGGCTTTCCAGCATCCCCGAGGCCTTCTGGAGCATGCCCTGCGCCGCGCTTTCCACCGAGGTGACACACACCGCGGCGAACCTGGATCTCCGGACGTCCCCCTCGTCGTCTATCCTGGCTACCGAGAAGCCCATGTTGCGCAGGCGGTCGGCGACCGACCTCGCAAGCGCTCGCCTGTCCTTCAGGGTCCTGGCCCCCCGGAAGAAGAGCTCCGCCGTGATCACACCCTCGAAGAACTTGCCCTTCAAGATGCCCTCCGGATTCCGGCAATCGGGCGCTCCGCCTGCCGGAACCCCCGCCCCGTGGATGGTGACCGGGTCATGACCGGCCGTCAAGCCATCCCCGATCCCGGCCGGCCGCCAGTGACCAGAGGGGTGCGCCCGGATTAGATTAGACAGCCTCATGGTCCGCGAGCGTCCAGGCACCAGGGGAGGACTAGTGCGCTGGTTCCATCCTGACTTCATCGAGGAGAGGCTTCTCGCAGGCGAGCGGCGCGGGTTGGTCGAAGCTTCCGTTCTGACCCTGGACATCTCCGGATTCACCCCGTTGACCGAACGCCTGCAGGAGGGGGGCAGGGAAGGGGCAGAGATCCTCTCCATGGCGCTCGACAGGGTGATCGGCGGAGCCGTCGACTGCATGGAGTCCTTCGGAGGCGTGGTCACGGGGTTCGCCGGGGACGCCGTCACTGCGATCTACCCCGGATACGATCTTGCCGGAACCTGTGACGCTGCGGCCTCCGTCGCCGCCTCGATCCCTCCTTCGATCTCCTCCCTTCCGGGGCACAGGCCTCTCAGCCTGTCCGCCAAGACCGGGCTGTCCTGCGGGGAGGTGCAGTGGGCCGTGATCGGCTCCGGTGAGCCCAGGGCATGCTTCGTGTTCTGCGGGGAGGCCATAGTCGAGGCATCCTCCGCTCAGAAGCACTGCCTCCCGGGTGAGATGAGGGTAGCCCGGCCCTCGGCGGGGGAGGCAGAGGCCTATCCCCCGCTGGGCCAGGGCGCGCCCTCCCCGGGAAGGGGCCCCATCGGCCCGGGGCGCAGGTACCACGGCAGGACCCCGGATCCGTCCGTCTCACTCTCCTTCTGGCCCCGGGAAATCCTCTCGGGTGACACGAGGGGGGAGTTCCGTCCGGTCGTCAGCCTGTTCCTCAACGCGGGAAGGGCGGGGGAGAGAGATACCGAGGAGCTTCTCGAGCGGGCCATCGCGGTCTCCTCGTCGATGGACGGCTTCCTCAGCGGAGTGGACTGCTCGACCGGGGATGCCTGTGCGCTCGTTGTGTTCGGTGCCCCCGTGTCGCACGAGGACGAGATCAGGAGGGCGGACAGCTTCATCAGGGAGATGGGCGAGACGGGACCCGTTCACGCGGGGATCGGCGTGACCTTCGGGACTGTCTTCGCCGGAACCATGGGAAGCGCTTCCAGAGCCGCCTATACCGTGCTGGGTGACAGGGTGAACCTCGCCTTCAGGCTCATGAGCCTTGCGGGTCGCGGGGAGATAATCGCGGGAAGCGACTATGCCTCCGCATCGCACTTGCTGAGCTCGGGCAGGAGGGGCATCAGGGTCAAGGGCCGCTCGTCGAGCGTCGAGGTCGAGAGCCTGGAGCCCAGGATGGCCAGCGCGGAGGCCCGCTCCTTCTCCGGCCCGTTCCTCGGGAGATCCAGGGAGCTGCGAGCCCTGCTCTCCCTGCTCAGTCCTCTGAGGAAGGGGGCCTGGGGAGGCGTGGCCATGCTCCGCGGGGAGGCCGGCACCGGCAAGTCGAGGCTGATCCACGAGATGGAGCGCGCATCCTCCGGCATGCTGTTCCTCGGGGCGGAAGCCGACAGCATAAACAGGAGGAGCCTCGGCCCCTTCTCTTCTCTTGTGGACCGGCTCTTCCGTCAGTCCGACCTGGCCTCCCCTGACCAGAACGAGGAGAGCTTCGAGACCGCCATGAACGAGCTTCTGCAGAGGCTGTCGGAGAACCCGGACCCGAGAGCCTCCGAGCTCCGGGCGGAGCTGGACAGAGTCAGGAGCGTGCTCGGCTCCCTGGTGGGGCTGGACTGGCCCGGCTCGCTGTTCGAGAGGCTGACACCGGAGGGCAGGTTCGACAACACGGTCTTCGCGGTCAGGGACCTGCTCAGGGCACTGTCGCTGACCAGGCCCGTCGTGCTGGCCCTGGACAACGCGCAATGGCTGGATGCCGGCTCCCGGTCCCTGATCAGGGGCATTACCAGGAACATGGAGGACTGCCCCGTGTGCTTCCTGATCTCCACGAGGCCACTCGACGAGGGAGAGGCCCCGCCGGAGTTC
>JAFGKQ010000034.1 GCA_016928495.1 Candidatus Fermentibacterales bacterium | reverse complement strand
CGGCCCTGGCATGGATGGCATAGTCAGGGGGCTTCAGGCAGGGGACCGCTTCGTGGCCAGGATCTCCTATCTCGCGAAGGGGCCCGAGGGCGACGATCTCCCGGCCGACCGCAAGCTGGCGGACAGCCACAGGTTCCGCATCCTCGAGGTCCTCGAGCCCAGCTATCCGGAGCTCGGCGACGAGTTCGCGGCCAGGGTGGGCAAGTTCGAGTCCCTCGAGGATCTGAGGAAGTCGCTTCGCGAGAGCTTCAGGGAGAGGTTCGAGAAGGAGGCGCGCGAGCAGCTCGAGACCCAGGCGCGGAAGGAGCTCGTCGAGCGGAACGAAGTCGATCCACCGAGGTATATGGTAGCGAACATCGCGATCGGCATCCTGGGGGCGGTGGAAGACACGCCCGGCGACGAGGAGCAGCAGAAGGCGACCAGCGAGATAGCCTTCAGACTCGCCGAGTCGAGAGCGAGGGAATACCTCGTTCTTCGTGGCATCGCCCTTGCCGAGGGGATCGAGGTGAGCGGAGAGGACATCGAGAAGGCCCGGAGAGAGGGCGAGTCGGACGCGTCCGTGAGGGACCGGATCCGGAACGCCAGGGCCCTCGAGCTCGTCACGTCCGCGGCCAGGATAGAGGAGGTCCCGATCGAAGCGGACCGCTCGGCCGACGGGGAACAGGATGCCGGCTGGGAGTGGATCCTGGTGGAGGGCGACAGCGATTCCGGACCCGGTGAAGGGTAGGTGGCCCGGTTGTCGATAATACCGTTCGTAGTGGAGAAGGTCGGCAGCACCGAGAGAGCCTACGACATCTACTCCAGGCTGCTGAAGGAGCGGATCGTCTTCATAGGTGACGCCATCACCAGCCACACCGCCAGCGTGGTGGTTGCTCAGTTGCTCTTCCTCGAGGGCGAGGATCCCGAGAAGGACATCAACATGTACATACACAGCCCGGGGGGCACCGTGTCCGCTGGGCTCGCGATATACGACACGATACAGTTCATACGGCCCGACGTCGCGACCTTCTGCATGGGCGCGGCCGCCAGCATGGCCGCTCTCTTGCTGGCATCCGGCGCCAGAGGCAAACGCAACATCTTGCCCCATGCCAGGGTCATGATCCATCAGCCTGTCGGAGGAGTGGCCGGGCAGGCGAGCGACATCGAGATCGAGGCCAGGGAGATAATCAAGCTGAGGCACCAGATAAACGCCATCATCTCGAGCCATACGGGCCAGGATATCGAGAAGATCGAGAGAGACTCCGACAGGAACTTCTGGATGGATGCCGACGAGTCCGTGGAGTACGGCCTGGTCGACAACGTTCTCTCGGCCAGGAGCGAGTCGGAAACGAAGATGAAGGACTGACATGGCTCCGGAGAAGGCGCCGGCCCGCTGCTCGTTCTGCAATCGCCCCGTGAGCGACGTCGCCAGGCTTATCCAGGGCCCTGGCGTCGCCATATGCGACGAGTGCGTGCAGTACTGCCACGAGATCATCCTCGAGGAGACTACCAGGAAGACGGAGCCGGACTTCCTGACCAAGGAGCTTCCCTTCCCATCCGAGATAAAGGCCGGCCTCGACGAGTACGTCGTGGGTCAGGACCGGGCCAAGCGCGTGCTCTCGGTGGCCGTCTACAACCACTACAAGAGGTTGAGGTCCAGGAAGGCGCCTGACGCCGAAGTGGAAGTGGAGAAGAGCAACATCCTCCTGATAGGCCCGACGGGCGTGGGCAAGACCCTGCTCGCGCGGACGCTCGCCAGGATACTCTCCGTTCCCTTCGCGATTGCCGATGCCACGACGCTGACCGAGGCTGGCTACGTCGGAGAGGATGTCGAGAACATCCTGCTCAGGCTCCTCCAGGTCACGAACATGGACGTCGAGCGTGCGCAGCAGGGCATAATCTACATCGACGAGATCGACAAGATATCGAGGAAATCCGAGAACCCCTCCATAACGAGGGACGTCTCGGGCGAGGGAGTCCAGCAGGCCCTGCTGAAGATACTCGAGGGAACCGTTGCGAGCGTTCCTCCCCAGGGCGGGCGCAAGCACCCCTATCAGGAGAACATACTCCTGGATACCTCGGACATCCTCTTCATCTGCGGGGGGGCCTTCCACGGTGTCGAGGGCCTTGTAACCTCGAGGCTGAGGAGCGGTGCCATGGGCTTCGGGGCCAGTCTCGGGGAGAGGTCCGACGAGGGCAGCCTTCTGGACAGGCTGGAGCCGCACGACCTCGTACACTACGGCCTCATCCCCGAGCTTGTCGGCAGGCTGCCCGTCACGGTTGCTCTGGACGATCTGAGCGAGGATGCTCTGGTGAGCGTCATGACGGAGCCCCGCAACGCGCTGGTCAGGCAGTTCCAGTACTTCTTCGACCTCGAGGACGTCGAGCTGGTGTTCACCGACGAGGCTCTCCGGACCGTCGCGCGGGAGGCGCGGAAGAGCGGGAGCGGCGCCAGGGGCCTCAGGGGCATTCTGGAGAAGGCCCTGCTCGAGATCATGTTCGAGCTGCCTTCACTCAAGGCCACCTACTCCCGCGTCGTCATGACGCCTGGCGCAGTTCTTCGCACAGAGGAGCCCACCCTCGAGGAGAGGGAGCCCGAAGGCGAGACCAGGGCTATCGACGAAGCCGTGTGAGCTGAATGGCCTCCCACCGCGTCGAGCCTCTCACGCAGTGCCGGACCCTCTCCGCCCTGCCCTCCGGCCCCATCGGGCCAGAGGTCGCCTTCATCGGAAGGTCCAACGTGGGCAAGTCCACGCTTCTGAACGCGCTCCTCGGCAGGGATGGCCTGGCCAGGACCAGCAAGAAGCCGGGGTGTACGAGGAGCATGAACCTCTTCCTGGTAGATGGGCGGTTCGTGCTCGTAGACCTTCCCGGCTACGGCTACGCGAAGACGAGCCGGGCGGTACGCTCCCGCTGGTCGTCGGTTCTCATACCCGGCTACCTCAGGGAGCGGCAAGCCCTGAGAGGCAGCATCCTTCTCGTGGACTCCCGGCACTGCTCCATGGACTCGGACAGGGAGATGTCCGCCCTTCTCAGGGGCACTGGGAAGCCCTACGTGATAGCTCTCACCAAGATCGACAAGCTGAAGAGGGCGGAGAGGAGAGCCTCGGTGGATGCCGCGGGCGCACTGGGCCCGGTGATCCCTGTCTCCGGAAGGACCGGGGAGGGCCTGCCAGAGCTCTGGAAGTGGATAACTCAGGTGGTCTCGTGAGCCACCGGTCGCTCACCTTGCCTGCCGGCAGCCCGGTGTAGATACTTCAGCTTGTCCGCCAGGGCTTGGCCGGGTCTCTCTCCTTCTTCAGGGAAGGGCTGCGATGCCTGTTGACGTTCTCACGGGGCTCCAGTGGGGCGACGAGGGCAAGGGGAAGATCGTCGACATCCTCTCCGAGTCGGTCGACGCGGTCGCCCGATTCTCCGGTGGCGGAAACGCCGGCCATACCGTCAGCGTAGGGCCAGACCTGTCGTTCGTCCTGCATCACCTGCCGACCGGGCTGCTGCGAGAGAACGTGGAAGGCCTCATCGGCTCGGGGTGCGTGATAGACCCCGGGGCCCTTCTCGGGGAGATGGGGGAGCTTGCCGGCGCGGGCCTGCCCGTGGATCGCGGGAGGTTGCTGATCAGCGCCGGGGCCCATCTGGTCCATCCGGTCTACAGAGTCGTCGAGAAGTGGGACGAGGCCAGGCGCGGGGACTCCTCGATCGGGACCACAGCCAGGGGAATAGGGCCCTGCTATGCGGAGAAGTACTGGAGAAGGGGCATCAGGCTCGAGGACGCTGCGTTCGAGCAGGGCCTCCGCCACAAGGCCCGGGAGCAGCTCGAGTATCATCTGGACGCCATGGGCGGTTCCGCTCCCTCCGGGTCCGATCTCTCCGCCCTTCGAGATGCTACCGGCAGGTTCGTCGAGGCCTCCCTGGCGCTTCTCGATTATGCCGGTGACGTCTCTTTGCGGATCGCCGATATCCTCGAGAGCGGAGGGTCCGTGCTCGCCGAGGGGGCACAGGGCGCCCTGCTGGACCCCGACCATGGAACCTACCCCTACGTTACTGGAGGAAGCTGCACCGCCGGAGGCGCCTGCTCGGGCCTCGGCATCGGCCCGCGCTCCATCGGCCAGGTCGTGGGTGTCATGAAGGCCTATTCGACCAGGGTCGGAGCCGGGCCCTTCCCCACCGAGCTGCCGAACGAGACGGGAGACAGGATCAGGGAGCGCGGAGGTGAGTACGGAGCCACCACGGGAAGGCCCAGGAGGTGCGGCTGGCTGGACGGAGTGCTGGCCAGGTACGCGGTGCGGCTCAACGGCTGCTCGTGGGTTGCCCTCACGCTGCTCGACGTTCTCAGCGGGTTCGAGAAGCTCCGGGTCTGTAACAGGTACGAGCTCGATCCCGAAGCATCTGCGGGCATCTTCGAACGGGGCGCGAGAATGGCCCTGCACCGGCCCTTCTACCGGGAGCTGGACGGCTGGGAGGAGGAGATCCGCGGCATGACGAGCTGGGATGCGCTCCCCCGCAAAGCCAGGGACTACGTCCTCTATCTGGAGGAGCTCATCGGTGTGCCGATAGGGCTCGTCTCGACGGGTCCCGGGAGATCCGAGATCATCCGGAGAGACGTCTGACGGCCCTCGAGGGCGCCCGCGCAATGCTCTTCGACACCCACTGCCACCTCTACATGGATCCGGTCCGCGAGGGTCTCGAGGGCGTGCTCGAGAGAGCCGTCTCTGCCGGAGTGCGGCTCATGCTCGTTCCAGGAATAGACAGGGAGACGTCGCTCGATGCTCTCAGCCTGGCCCACACCCACAGCTCGATAGTGGCCGCCGTGGGCAACCATCCCTGCTACCTTCCGCCTCACGGCGAGTCCGCAGTCGGCGACCTGGCGGACCTTGCCCTGGATCCCCGGGCGGTGGCTCTCGGAGAGACGGGCCTCGACCTCCACCACTCCGGCAGGGAGTCACTGGACGCCCAGAGGGAATGGCTGGCCAGCCACTGCCGGGTATCGTCCGCTCTGGGCAAGACGCTGATAGCGCATTCCAGGGACGCGGAAGAGGAGGTCTGCGGCGAGATCGTATCGCTCGATGCGCCCGTGGTGCTTCACTGCTACACCGGAGACTACGGCACCGTGCGCCGGACTCTGGAACAGCAGACGCAGGAGAGACCCAGGTTCGCGGGGTTCACCGGCTGTCTCACCTATCCCTCCCGTGAAGGGCTCAGGGAGATGGTGCGCACCATGCCCGCCGACAGCCTGCTGATCGAGACCGATACCCCCTTCATGGCCCCTCGGGGACACAGGGGAAAGCCCAGCGAGCCGTCACATCTGCCGCTCGTGCTCGAGGAGGTGGCGAGGTGCTGGGGGTGTGACATCGAGGCCGCCGCATCCCGGGTCCTGGACAACTCGCAGAGGGCCTTCCAGTTGGGACCATACCGTCGCACTGACCTCGTCTACAGGCTGGGCAACGCGGTGTACGTGAACGTCACCGGGCGCTGCAACAACGACTGCCTCTTCTGCGTGCGGAAGCTGCAGGATGGGATAGGCGGCTACCTGCTGGCTCACAGGGGTGGAGACCCCGGGCCAGAGCGGCTCGCCGCAGCCATGTCCTGCCTGTCGGCTGACAGGTATGATGAGCTGGTGTTCTGCGGCTACGGGGAGCCTACGCTGAGACACGAGGCAGTGACGGAGCTGGCGTCCGGGGCCAGGTCCGCCGGGTGGAAGACCAGGTTGAACACGAACGGCCTCATGCTGTCCTTCTGCGAGGAATCCGGAGCGGTGAGAATGCTGAAGGAGCTGGACTGCGTCAGCATCAGCCTCAACGCTCATGACGCCGCTTCCTACGAATCGGTATGCAGACCCGGCGTTCCCGACGCGTGGGACCGGTTGCTCGCTTTCGTCTCTCTGGCCAGGAGAGTGCCCTCCTGCAGCGTGAGGGCGACCGCAGTGCGCTGGCCCGGACTCGATGCGGATGCGGTGGCCGCGACGGCGGAGAGACTCGGCCTGCCGCTGCGGATCAGGGGCTGAGAAGCATGCTGCGCCGGCACGGGCGGAGATAGCGGCAAATGCCGGGAGAGCGGGAGACGAGGGAGATACTCGGGAAGCTCGGGGTGAGGCCCAGCCGCAGGCTTGGGCAGACCTTCCTGGTCGACCGCGGCAAGGCAATCCGGATCGCCGGCTTCATCGCGGGACAGCCGCCGTGCCCGTCCGGGTTCAGCCTCCTGGAGATAGGGCCCGGGCTGGGCTCTCTCACCGGGGCCCTTCTCGGGCTGGAGGGGATGAGGTCCATCTGTGCCGTGGAGATATGTCCGGAGTTCGCCGGCTTCCTGAGGGACAGCCACGGAGGCGATCCCAGGCTCAGCGTGATCGAGGGGGACTTCCTGCGCCTCGAGCCCTCGCTGCTTCCCGGGTTCCCGTTCGACTTCGTCGCCGGGAACCTGCCCTACAGCGAGTCGTCGGCCATGCTGCTCAGGCTGCTGGAGCCCGGCCTCGGCGCCGTCCGCCTGGCGGTTCTCATGTTGCAGAGGGAGATGGCCGAGAGGGCGTCGTGCCTCACCGGCGGGAAGGATTACGGGAGACTCGCCCTTGCCATCTGGCCCGAGTTCGAGGTAACGCGGGTTCTTGACGCGGGCAGGGACTGTTTCTACCCTACACCAGCCGTCAGCTCGAGAGTGGTCTCGCTGACCCGTAGGCCCAGGCCGGCCGTACCGGGCGAGCTGCGCAAGAGGTACGAGCGGCTGGTATCCGTAGCGTTCGGATCCAGGAGGAAGACACTGCTGAACAACCTCTCGAGGATGATGCCGAGGGAGCAGGCTCTGGAGTGCCTGCGGAAGGTGGGCATAGACCCGCTTCTGCGGGCGGAGCGGCTTCCTCCCCAGGGCTTCGTCGATCTGGCCGGAGTCCTTCCGTGAGAGGGTTCGGCAGGGTCCTGCTCGCGGGGCTGGCGCCCCTGCTGCTGGTCGTCCCGGGGCGGCTCGATGCCGCCAACATCCAGTACGACATCCAGCTCTCCCAGTACAAGGAGTCCAGCACCCTCAAGAACTCGCTGTCCGTTGTCCAGTACGTCTCCGAGAACACCACGCTGAGCGCCTCCGCCTCGTTCAGCGCGACCAGGAGCAAGGACCTGGACCGCTTCAGCGACTTCAGGAATGGCTCCGCATCGATAAGCTATCGCCCCGTAAGCTCGGTGGAGCTATCGGCGAACCTCCAGAGGCAGATCGACATCAAGGAGCGCTACGGGGACCTCATAAGCGACCAGCTCCAGAACACGGCCACGGGTCAGATACGCTGCAATCCGCTGGAATGGCTCAGTCTCCAGGTAAGCCTGGGCACTCACTTCGAGGAGTACGAGACGGTCTCGGGCGACTCCCTGTTGACCGGCGATGACAGGGGAAGCGTCAGCAACGTCTCGATAGGCGTCAACCACAAGCTGACGAGCAGGATATCCGCGAGTCTCAGCTTCCTCGAGAACAGGACGATGGGAAGGCAGACCGACAGGAACCAGGATGACCTGAGCGCCAGGATGAGCTACAGCTTCCCTGCCCTGTTCCAGGGGGGAAGCCTGATGGCCGAGATCGGAGCCAGCAGGCAGCAGGTCGTCTACCACGACTCCAGCTACAGCAACAACCTCCAGAGCTACCATCACAGCTTCACGGTCACCTGCCCGGTCCTGTCCCCGGGCCTCTCCGTGGAGCTGGGCACCGACTGGTCCTGGCACGACAAGTTCTGGGAATCCCAGGCCGACACGGTGATCGAGGAGGACGTCAGGGACAGGCTGGAGCAGACCAGGCGCCTGACGGGCAGGGCGCTCTGGGAGGTCCTGGACAACCTGAGCATCGAGTTCTCCCTCATGCGCTCGATCTCCAGGACGGACAGGAAGCAGCTAGGGACCGGCGTTCCCGACCTGTTCGAGATATGGGAGCAGTCGGATACCAGGAGCTTCCTTGCCTCGCTGGTCTACCAGCCGGGCAGTGCGAAGATAACGTTCGACAGGGTCGTGGAGCTGTTCCGGTACGACACCTTCGGGACATGGGAAGACGTCTTCGGGAACCCGTTCGAAGACAACTACGACAGGGACGAGCTGCGGGAGTCCATGAGCCTCCGGACCGAGCTCCCGGTCAGCGGCAGACTGGACCTGAAGCTGGTTCTGCAGGCTCAGCGCAGGGAGACCATCTACATCTACGGTGAGCAGTCCGGCAACAACAAGACCTCCTCTACCTACAGCGCTGCGCCCAGCGCTTCCTACGATCTGGGGGGAGGATGGCGCTTGGACGAATTGGTCGAGCTCAGCGCGGACTACACCACGTTCACGTATCCGGAGTACAGCAGCACCGGCAACAACCTGCTGTTCAGGAGGGTCGAGTCCGTCCTCTCCTGCCGGCGTGTCTCCGCGGACAGCACTCAGCTCGGCATCACCAACCGCTTCAGGTTCCAGGATCAGGGCAGCTACGAGAACTCGGTCTACGAGCGGTCGGAGGAGAGGATCTCCGACAGAGTGACGGTATATGCCGGGTTCCATATCAGATCTGATCTCGGGATCACACCCAGCTACTCCTACGAGTACTCCGAGAGGCGCCTCCTGGGAAGCAGCCTGCCTCCGAGCGTGGACCAGCTCAGCCATGTGGGCGTAGACTGCAGGATGCGGCTGGGCGAGGGCAACCTGCAACTCAACGCTACCAGGACGTTCTATTCCGATGACAGGCCGAGCTACTGGACCGCCAGCGCGGCCTTCAACTACCTGTTCTGAGCAAGGGAGCGAAGCCATGAGGCAGGTCTCGGGAAGCGAGAGG
>JAFGKQ010000033.1 GCA_016928495.1 Candidatus Fermentibacterales bacterium | reverse complement strand
CGAGGGGGGGATGTCGCTCTGCAGGTACTGCGGGACCATGGCCCTCAACCGCCTGGAGAACCTGGTGTTCCGCACGAGACTGTCCTCCTGGCACAGCGGCTACAAGAGCTATAGTCGCAGGGCGCTCGAGGCCATTCCCTTCCAACGCTACTCGAATAGCTTCAACTTCGACAGCGAGATGCTGGTCGGCGCAGTCCGGAAGGGCCTGAGGATAGTCGAGATACCGATCCCGACCATTCACGGAGAGGGCTACTCCAGTCTCGAGCCGGTGCCTTATGGCCTTTCCGTGCTCAGGACGATAGCGAGATACATCCTCGGCAGGATCTGAAGCGGCCGGGCACTGGCTCTAGTACTTCTTGCCGGCAATCACGAACTGCGCTGTGCCCCTCGCGACCCCCCAGCCAAGGGCTGCCATGTCGGCCAGCACCAGAACGGCAAACGCCAGGGCCCTGCGGGCTCCCAGCCTCTTCCTCGCGGAGCGCAGGAACGGCAGATGGCAGACGAGAGCGAGAAGCAGGCAGCCCAGCGAAACCAGCGGCCCTCCCCACGAGACTCTCCCCGAAGCCGCGATGGACACGGCCCAACCCGGAACCGCAGCGGCGGCAGCCATGACCAGCAGTATGCTCAGCACCACCCACCTGCTGTGATGCGTCCCGGTCTCTCTTATGTTCGCGTAGCGCTTCAAGAGCCTGTTCCGGATCGAGCGAAGGCCGCTCTTCGCCTGAGCCGTTGCCATTCTCGCCCTGCGCCGGAGGAAGCTCCCCAACCCGTAGGAAGCGAGGTGAGTCACTATCAGGCCCTTGGCCAGCAGTATCCTGTACCCGTCATCGGTTAACGCGTAACCAAGCTCCTCGTCCTCGACCGTTGGCTCCGGGATGCTCTCGTTGAAGCCGCCTGCCTCCTCGAAGACAGCCTTCCTGAGAGCAACGCACCACGTGGCAAGCACCGCAACGAACGTTCTCCTCATCCTGGCAAGCGAGTAGTGGTAGTAGAAGTTCTGGTAGGCGGTCACCAGCCCCGGAACCGGACAGACCGGGCTGTAGAGCGTCTGCACTGCGGCCACGTCTGGCATGTTCCTCATCGTCATGGCGAAGTCGTGCAGCATGCTCGCGGGCAGGACAACGTCCGAGTCCAGGAACACCAGGATCTCGCCTCGCGCGCTATGGGCGGCGATGTTCCTCGAGGCCGCAGGACCCAGGTTACTAGCGTTAACAATGATCCGTGCTCCGTGCTCACGAGCAAGCCCCGGCGTATCGTCACTGGACGCATCGTCAACGACTATGGTCTCGAGGGGCTGCAGGGACTGGGCTCGAACCGACTCCAGGGTTCGCCTCAGAGTGGACGAGCAGTTGTAGGCCGGAATCAGAACCGAGATGGAGGGAAGCTCCCCTCGGGACGTGTCTTCCTGGCCGGTCGTGCGTGTCATCAGTTAACTCCGCGGTGCGTTAACGAGGAAGGTGATTGCCGCCCCTGGCTCCGTGGCCGGGGAAGTGACAATAATGGTGGTCCGGGTGGTTGAAAAGCAGCCGGGAAGAGCGAGAGTGTGGGACGGAGGCGTCGGCGTGGGGTGGCCTCGTCGGGTAGAGCGGATATCGGGAGGAGCGAACCTCATCGCCTACGTGGCTGCGGACCTGTTCCTGGAGGGGGTTGGGGCGGGAGTTGCGCTGGGGGCTCTGGCTGGGGTGGAGCTGGTTCCGTCGGTGATGGCATCGCGGTGGCGGAGCCTGCGGTTCCCGGCGATGGAGTGCCTCTTCCTGTCCGGAGTCGGGTTTCTGAAAGCCGGGCTGGAGGGACTCGAGGTGACGGGGCAGCCCGGGGTGGTGTCGCTGGAGGCTGGGGCTCTTGCAGTGATGGGGATCTCTCTTGCGGTGGGCTTCCCGGTGGTGAGGCTAGCGTGGCGGAGGCTGCTGGGGGTCACTCCGAGGGCCGATCTCGAGGCCGGCTTGCTGCGCATTCTGGTGCTGTTCCTGGTTCTTCATCTGGCGTGCATCGGAGTCCTCGAGCTGACTGACGGACCGGTGGGAGCGGGATGGACCGCGGCGACGGGGATCGCTGCCCTCGGGGTGTCTATCGCTGTGGTCGGAAGACGGGGCGGCAGGAGCAGGGGGGCGGGTGAGGATGGTGTGATCGCCGAGAGGGAGCCGGATGGAACGGTCAGGCTCGTCGTCGGCTCGAGGATCGTGGGAACCTGCCACATGACGGACGAGAGGGTCAGCGACATCACGGGGCTGAGCATCGAAAGTGGAACGGGAACCGATGCCGGCGGTGAGGCGCTCAGGGCTCTGGAACGGCTTTCGCGTTCGTTGGGCGCCAGGACGCTGCGGTTGCCGATGCAGGGGTGCCCGATACCCCCCGAAACGCTTCTGGAGGAGGGTTTCATCGGGCTCGAGAGCGTGTGGCAGAAGATCGTGCCCATGGCCGGGCCAGCGCGCGCGGGCAGGAAGAGGCGAGCAGCGGAAGGTTGACGCCGGGTCCGGGAGGATGAACGATCCAGTGGTTCCCGGAGGCGGCATCGCCCGGGGTCGCAGCCTCGGACAATGAAGAAGGGCGGGGGATGGGACCTGACTCGGAGACTCGGACGCCGATCGAGCCACGGGACGAGACCGTCAGGGGGAAGGACGAGAGAGGGGCCGGCTCGGTAGCGGGCACGCTCGGGTACATCACATCCGCTCTTCTCCTGTTGGTCGTGGTTCGGTCAGTCGCCGGGATACTCCACCCTTTCGTCGCCGTTACCGCTCTGTTCGTGGCATCTCATCCCTTCAGGCATCAGACCTGGGTTGCCCACCTCAGGCGGTCGGCCCTGTTCCTGGTCGCGATCTGGCTGCTCTACCAGCTCAAGGACATGCTGACTCCGTTCGTGGTCGCTCTGGCTCTCGCCTACGTGCTGGACCCGGTGGTGGATGGCCTCTGCGGCAACTGGAAACCGATGGCGAAGCTCCATATGCGACGCTGGGTCGCGTCCCTCATCGTAGTCGGGCTCCTCGTGCTCGTCGCCCTTTCGATCGGGGCGCAGGTCGGCAACACGGTCATAGGTCAGGCAGACGAGCTCTCACAACTCGTCCAGACAGCCGGCGAGAAGCTCCAATCGCTGCTCGAGAGCAGCTCCATGCAGGACAACGTGCTGACGCAGCGCATCCTCTCGGGGCTGGTGGACGCCGTCGCCGAGATAACGACCAGGATCCCGGAGCTGGCAAGGACCATCGCTTCGAAGATCGGCGTCGCGATAGCGGGTTTCTTCGGGGCTCTCCTGACGATAGTGCTGCTGTTCTACGCCCTGAAGGACTTCGATCTGCTCATAGGCCTGGTCCGGGAGAAGTACCTTCCCGAGTCCTTCCTGCGAGTGGTGGATCCGCGCATCTCGAGAGTTGATGCCACACTCAAGGCCTTCATAGGCGGGTACATCGTCACGAGCCTGTTCGTCGGCGTCGCGACCCTTGCGATCCTGCTGGCCTTCGGCTACAGGGAGGTTGCACTGCTGCTGGCACTCATCACGGCTCTCCTGAACATCATCCCGGTGATAGGCTTCTGGGTCAGCGCAGCCATCATCTTCGTCGTGGGGCTGGCCAAGGGAATGGGCCTGATGACACTCGGGGTCCTGGTGCTCAGTCTTGCAGCACTCAACGTGATAGAGGGTAACATACTCCAGCCCAGGATAATAGGGCGCAGGGTCGGTCTTCACCCCCTGCTGTTCATCCTGGGGATAGCGGTCTTCGCGAAGCTGCTCGGGATCACCGGGGCCCTGCTCGGTGTTCCACTTGCGGCCATCATCTCCCAGGAATGGCAGAGTTATCTCGAGCGGTGCAGGAGCCGGAACCGCGAAACATGAGAGGGGAGCCGGTGTCCGACCCCGTTCGGGCTTCGTTGACTTGCGTCGGGAATGGACAGAATGATAGCCTCAGGTGTGCTTTCCCGTTCGGCTTCGGCTTCGGCCTCGAAGCCGGGCCCATGTAAACAGAGGGCATCTGGAGCCTTGGAGTGCTTCCTGTTCGGGCACGGGTGTCCTCTTGCCGATCCTGCTCGAGGTCGCGGGCCGGGCTCGCCGGCCACGACTCGCCCGACAGCCGGCGATCATGATAGGGAGGTTCGATTTGAGCTCTGAGAGGGAGTACCCATACTGCGAGGT
>JAFGKQ010000337.1 GCA_016928495.1 Candidatus Fermentibacterales bacterium | reverse complement strand
GGGATTGAACCCCCCATCGTGGCTGGACAGCGACTCGAACATGGCATCTGCCACGCTGTCCTTGGCCACCGTCCAGAGGTCGACCACCATGTTGTAGCGCTCGGCCTCGGTGAGCTCGCCGTTCCTCGCCCTGTCCTCGACCTCGCTGAGGGCCTCCTTGGTCTTCAGGATCGTCGCCTTCTTCGACTCCGGGACTATCATGTCCTCGATGCCGACGGTGAGGCCGCACTGAGTGGCGTAATGGAAGCCGATCTCCTTGAGGTTGTCCAGGAACAGGGCGGTCCTCACGGGCCCTATGGTGTCGTAGCACCGCCCGACAAGGGTGCTGAGGCCCTTCTTGCCGAAGACGTCGTCGTGCGGCACGAGGCCGTTGGCCTTGATGAAGCCAAGCTGCTCCGGGACTATCTCGTTGAAGATGACCTGCCCGACCGTGGTGAAGTCTCTCCACCGGTTGGGTCCCAGTATGTTGCCCTCGCCATCCCTCTCGACGAGGCCGGTCACGGATCTGAGCTTTATCCTCGCGTGCAGTCCCACTTTGCCGGAGTCGTATGCCGCCATCACGGCCTCGGGGGACTGGTATATGCCACCCTCGCCCCTGTCGCCGCTCCTCGGCTTGGTCAGGTAGTAGACCCCGATGATCATGTCCTGGCTCGGCGTGGCGATGGGCTCACCGCTGGCAGGCCTGAGGATGTTCCTGGTGGCGAGCATGAGCATCCTGGACTCGACCTGCGCCTCGGCCGAGAGCGGGACATGCACGGCCATCTGGTCGCCGTCGAAATCGGCATTGAAGGCCGCGCAGGCAAGCGGGTGCAGCCTGATGGCCAGACCCTCGACCAGAACCGGCTCGAAGGCCTGGATTCCCAGCCTGTGAAGAGTCGGCGCCCTGTTGAGCAGCACGGGGTGGTTCTCGATGACTTCCTCGAGCACTCCCCAGACCGATTCGTGCTTCTCCTCGACCCTCCTGGTCGCGACCTTGATCCCCTCGCCCGTGAGCTCGACCAGCCTGGCTACCACGAAAGGCTTGAAGAGCTCCAGGGCCATTACCTTGGGTAGGCCGCACTGGTAGAACTTCAGCTCGGGGCCGACAACGATGACGCTCCTGCCCGAGTAGTCGACGCGCTTGCCCAGGAGGTTCTGACGGAATCGGCCGCGCTTGCCCTTGAGGAGGTCGGAGAGGCTCTTGAGCGGCCTCATCCCGGCTCCCTTGACGGGCTTGCGCCTCGAGCTGTTGTCGAGCACGGCGTCAACGGACTCCTGGAGCATCCTCATCTCGTTGCGGAGGATCACCTCGGGCGCCTGGAGGTCCATGAGCCTCCTGAGCCTGTTGTTCCTGTTGATGACGCGCCTGTAGAGGTCGTTCAGGTCGCTGGTCGCGAAGCGCCCGCCCTCCAGTGGGACGAGGGGCCTGAGATCCGGCGGGAGCACCGGCAGGATCTCGAGTATCATCCACTCGGGCCTGTTGTCGCTCCTCGAGAGCCGGAAGGCCTCGACCTCCTTCAGCCTCTTGATGTTCTTCTGCCTGCGGGTCGCAGTGGTCTCGTTGGCTATGCTCGTTCGAAGCGAGGCGGCAAGCTCGTCCAGGTCGAGCCTCTGAAGGAGCTCCCTCACGGCCGGAGCACCCATGACCGCCTTGAAGACATCCTCGCCGCCGTAGGTGGCCCGGGCCTCGGAGTACTCGTCCTCGCTGAGAACGGTCCCTGGCGGGAGGGATGGATGCTCCGACTCGGTTACCATGTAGGACTCGTAGTAGATCACTCGCTCGAGATCCAGGTTCTTCACGTCCAGGAGCTTCGATATCTTCCTGGACTTGAAGTACCAGATGTGGGTCACGGGCACGGCGAGCTCGATGTGCCCCATCCTCTCCCTGCGGACCTTGGAGTGGGTGACCTCGACCCCGCACCTGTCGCACCTCACGCCCCTGTAGCGAATCCTCTTGTACTTGCCGCAGCTGCACTCCCAGTCCCTGACGGGCCCGAATATCCTCTCGCAGAACAGGCCGTCCGGCTCCGGCTTGAAGGTCCTGTAGTTGATGGTCTCGGGCTTGGTCACCTCGCCGTAGGACCAGCCCTCTATAGTCTCCGGAGAGGCGAGGCTGATCTTTATGCCCGCGAAGTCACTGGGGAAGGACTTGGCGTCACGGAGGAAGCTGGACTCGAGCATCACAGCACCTCCTCCTCTTCGGCTACCCTTTCGACATCCAGGGCAAGACTCCTCATCTCGTTCATGAGAACGTTGAAAGACTCCGGCGTGCATGGCTCGGGCACGGTCGCGCCGTTGACTATCGCGCTGTAGGCCCTGGAGCGGCCCTCGATGTCGTCCGACTTGACGGTGAGCATCTCCCTCAGAGTGTGGGCGGCACCATAGGCCTCGAGCGCCCAGACCTCCATCTCCCCCAGCCTCTGGCCGCCGTTCTGGGCCTTGCCGCCCAGCGGCTGCTGCGTCACTAGCGCGTAGGGCCCGGTGGACCTGGCATGGATCTTGTCTTCGACCTGGTGGGCCAGCTTCATCATGTACATGTATCCCACCGTCACGCGGTTGTGCAGGGGCTCTCCGGTCCGTCCATCGTAGAGCACGCTCTTGCCGTCCTCCGGAAGCCCTGCCTCGGCCAGCGCGCTCTTGATCTGCTCAGGGGTCGCGCTATCGAAGACCGGGGTAACCGCGTCGAACCCTGCCTCCCTGGCAGCCCAGCCGAGATTGGTCTCCATGATCTGGCCTACGTTCATCCTGGACGGCACTCCCAGCGGGTTCAAGCAGATGTCGACGGGAGTGCCGTCAGGCAGGTAGGGCATGTCCTCTTCGGGCACGATTATGCTGACCACGCCCTTGTTCCCGTGCCTTCCGGCCATCTTGTCCCCGATGCGCAGCTTCCTGCGCCGGGCCACGTACGCCTTAACCAGCTTGATGATCCCGGGCGGCAGGTCGTCGCCCTTCATGAGCTTGTCTGCCTTGCTCTCGAACTCCTCCTGAAGGTGACGGAGCTGCCTGTTCGCGCGCCGCAGGACGGCCCTGGCCCTGTCGTCGACCTTGAGGTTCTCGACGAGCTGCTGGTTGTAGTCGACGTCTATCAGATCGATCCTCTTGAGGAAGGTCGCGGTTATCTTCCTCCCCGTCGGGATGAGCATCTCACCAGTGACCAGGTCTATGAAGCGCGCTGCCTTCTGGCCGATGAGCATCTTGCGCAAGGCCGTGTCACGCTCGTCAACCAACTGCTTCCTGCGTGACTCCAGGTCCTGGGCCATCAGGTGGACCCTCTCCTCGTTCTGCCTTCGGGCCCGTTCCGACTTGTCCCGCCTGGCGTAGACCTTGACGTCTATCACGACCCCGTCCATCCCTGTCGGGGCCTTGAGGGAGGCGTCCTTCACGTCACCGGCCTTCTGGCCGAAGATCGCCCTTATCAACCTCTCCTCGGGCGACAGGTCCTGCTCGCCCTTGGGTGTGACCTTGCCGACGAGAATGTCCCCGGCCTTCACCGAGGCGCCTATCTTGATGATGCCGTCCTCGTCGAGGTTCCTGAGGGCGTCCTCACCCACGTGAGGGATCTCCCTTGTCATCTCCTCCGGACCCAGCTTGGTCTCGCGGAACTGGATCTCGAACTCCTCTATGTGGAGAGAGGTGAAGGTGTCCTGCTTGATCAGCCTCTCGCTCACTACGACGGCATCCTCGAAGTTGTAGCCGTTCCAGGGGGTGAAGGCGACCAGCGCGTTCACGCCCAGCGCGAGCTCCCCGTCGCGGGTGGCCATTCCATCGGCAAGGGCCGTCCCCGCCTCCACGCGCTGCCCGGCGCAGACCAGCGGTTTCTGGTTGATGCAGGTATTCTGGTTGCTCCTGACGAACTTCTTGAGGATGTAGTTGTCGTACCGGTCGAAGTCCTCCTCGTCCCCGTCCGCCCACACCGTCACATGGAGGGCATCCGCTTCGCTGACGACCCCCGGCCGCCTGGCAATGATCAGCGCTCCGGAGTCCGCCGCGGCCCTGCGCTCGAGGCCGGTGCCCACCATGGGGCGCTCGGTGAACATCAGAGGAACTGACTGGCGCTGCATGTTGGACCCCATGAGGGCACGGTTGGCATCGTCGTGCTCGAGGAAGGGGATCAGGGAGGCGGAGACCCCGACGAGCTGCTGAGGCGCGACGTCCATGAACCTCACGTCCTGCGGCCTCACGAGCGGGAAGCGACCCGCCTTCCTGGCTGTCACCAGAGGTCCCTTGATCCTGCCTTTCTTGTCGAGGGCGACCGTCGACTCACAGATCGTCGTCCTGTCCTCGGCGTCCGCGGAGAGGAAGACGACGTCCCCGGTGGGCTTGCCGTCCGCGATCCTCCTGTAGGGGGTCTCGAGGAAGCCGTACTTGTTGATGCTGGCATAGGTTGCCAGAGTGGTTATGAGCCCGATGTTCGGCCCCTCCGGGGTCTCGACGGGGCACACCCTCCCGTAGTGCGTATGGTGAACGTCCCTGACATCGAAGCCCGCCCTCTCCCTTGTCAGCCCGCCCTCGCCGAGGGCGCTCGTCCTGCGCTTGTGGGTGAGCTCGGCCAGAGGATTGGTCTGCTCCATGAACTGGGAGAGCTGGCTCGAGCCGAAGAAGGAGATGATGACGCTGGAGAGGGTCCTCGAGTTGACAAGCTCGTGAGGCGTGATCTTCTCCCGGTCCTGGTGGCCCATGCGGTCGCGGATGGTCCGGACCATGCGGTTCAGGCCCTTCATGAACTCGGCACCGAGAAGCTCGCCGACCGTCTTGATGCGCCTGTTGCCAAGATGGTCTATGTCGTCGGCGCTGGTCTCGCCCTCCCTCAGCTTGATGAGCTGGTCGACGATGGCAACTATGTCCTCGACTGTCAGGGTGAGCTTGTCCATGGCAGTGCTGACGTCGAGCCGCTCGTTGAGCTTGTAGCGGCCCACATCGCTGAGGCTGTACCTCTTCGCGTCGAAGAACATCGACCTCAGGTAGCTCCTCGCGTGGTCCAGCGACGGCGCCTCCGTTCCCCTCAGCGCCTCGTAGATCCACATCGTCGCCGAATCCTCACCCTTCGAGATGCCCGCACCCAGCGCGCTCTCCTCCTTGGCGAGGGTCTTCCTGATGCCGTCGAAGTCACTCCTGCTCGAACGAGGCTCGAGGAACGCGGCCTTCGCAACGCCCCGCTCGAAGAGCTTCTCGATCTTCTCGACGGTCTCGACAGGCTCGTCGCACCTCGCCAGCAGCTCGCCTGTCGCCTCCTCGACTATGTCCTCCGCGAACGACTTGAGGGACAGGTCTATCGACTTCCTGCGGCTTCTCAGAGCTGCCTTGAGGTCCTCCTCCACCCTGTTGTAGAAACGGGAGAGGATCTCGGAGTCGCTCCCAACGCCCAGAGCCCGCAGCATCATCGTCACCGGGATCCTCTTCGGCCTGCGGTCTATGTTCGCGGTTATGATGTCGTTCGCGTCGAGCTTTATGTCCAGCCATGAGCCGCGCTCGGGGATCACCCTGGCACTGCATACGCGACGGCCCTGCTGAAGAGTCTTTTCCTCGAAGAAGACTCCGGGGCTCCTGTGAAGCTGGGATACTATGACCCTCTCGGCACCGTTGATGATGAAGGAGCCGGTCTCGGTCATCAGCGGAAGCTCGCCCAGGAAGACGTGCTGCTCCACGATCCTGGATATCTGCTTCCTGTCCTGGGAGTCGCTTCGGACCACGAGCCTGAGAGTAGCGGTCAGGGGCGCGGAGTAGGTAACGTTGCGGTCGATCGCCTCCTCGGTCGTGTGCTTGGGCTCTCCAAGCTCGTACTTGACGTACTCGAGCGAGAACTCCTTGTTCGAGCTCTCGATCGGGAAGATCTCGAGGAAGATCTTGTGGAGCCCCTGCGGAAGCCGTTCGTCAGCCGGGACGTCGAGCTGCAGGAACTCCGCGAAGGACTCTCTCTGGATCTGGAGCAGGTGAGGTAAATTTATCGCGGGGGTGAACCTCGAGTAATCTCGAACGGGCCTTTTCGACTTCACCTTGCCTCTCCTAATACCTCATCGGATCCTGCGGGGATAGGCAGTCTCCGGCCTCGGAACGGTCCGACACGGATGCCGGTCACAGCTAGTGCGCGAGGACACAGGCAACCCCGGAACGGCTGCCTCTTCCCCCGTCGCAACAGGACGGCTCGTCGCTGCACCGCTACTGGAGCTTAACCGTGGCGCCGGCTTCCTCGAGCAGCTTCTTCATCTGCTCGGCCTCTTCCTTCTCGGCGCCCTCCTTGACCTTGGAAGGCACACCATCGACCAGTTCCTTGGCTTCCTTGAGCCCCAGGTTCGTCAGCTCGCGCACGACCTTGATGACCTGGATCTTCTTCTGGCCGAAGCTCTCGAGCACGACGTCGAACTCCGACTTCTCCTCCGCGGCAGCCTTCTCCACGGCCGCGGGAGCAGCGCTGACGGCGGCGACCGGAGCGGCAGCCGAGACTCCGAACTTCTCCTCCATCTCCTTTACGAGCTCTGCGAGCTCGAGCACTGTCATGCCGGAGATGGTCTCGAGGATCATGGCCTTCTTGTCTTCACTCATCTCTGCGTCCTCCATCGTCTGGGGATCCGGAGACGGTCCCTTTCGTCATCGTCGGTCCTCATCCATACGCTGTCAGTGTCCGCCAGTATCCCGGCGCAGCGGAGGCGTTCCCCCTCCGTCCTAGCCGGGCTCACTCCGAGTCGCGCTTCTCAGAAAGAGCCCTGAGGGCGTTCTGGAATCCCCGGATCAGATTGCTCGCCACCGAGACGAATCCATAGAGAGGCGCGTTGAGAGATCCCACGAGCCTGGCCAGCAACTCGTCGCGGCCGGGAAGACTACCGAGAGCCGCTGTCTGATCGGCGTCGAGGTGTCTGCCTGACACCAGCCCGCCCTTGATCACCAGCTTGCCGTCGTGGCTCTTGGAGAAACCCTGGATCACCTTGACCGGGGTCACCTCGTCGTCGGCCCAGGCGATGGCGGTCGGGCCCTGCAGAAGGCTCAGCAGTCCCGCCTCGCCGTCGGAGATGTCGAGATCCCCGAACGCTCGCTTCGCGATGGTGTTCTTGACGACCCGGAAAGTGACGCCCGCCGCTCTCATCGACCTGCGAAGGACGCCCATCTCCTCGACGCTTATCCCCGTGAAGTCGGCAAGGACCATGCACCTCACGTTGCCAAGCTGCTCGATCAGGCGCGTGACGGCGGTCTGCTTCTGGATTCTGCCTTCGCTCATCACTCCATCTCCCTATCGAAGCCTGGCCCTGACATCGGCAGCATCCACTCTGACCCCCGGGCTCATGGTCGTGCAGACCGTCACGGCTTCTATGTAACGGCCCTTCGCCCCGCTGGGCTTGAGCTGCTGCACCCTGGTCAGGAAGGCCATCGCGTTCTCTTCCAGCTGTGTGGCCTCGAAGCTGGCCTTGCCGATCGGCACGTGGAGGTTGCCCGTCTTGTCGGTCCTGAAGGATATCTTGCCGCCCTTGGAGTCCTCGACGGCTTTGCCGACGCCGTCGGTGACAGTGCCGGTCTTGGGGTTCGGCATCAGGCCTCTGGGGCCGAGCACCCTTCCGAGCTTCCCGACGACCTTCATCATGTCGGGAGTGGCTATGACAACGTCGAAATCCAGCCAGCCGCCCTCTATCTTCGCAGCCAGATCCTCGTCGCCGACGAAATCGGCACCGGCTTCGCTCGCGGCCTCCGCCTGGTCACCCCTGGCGAAGACCAGCACCCTGACTTTCTTGCCGGTGCCGTGGGGCAGCATGCAGGTGCCCCGGACGACCTGATCTGAGTGCTTGGGATCCACGCTGAGGTAGACGGCCATTTCCACGGTCTCGTCGAACTTCGCCGTTGCGAGGCCCTTCACTATGGACATGCTCTCGCCAAGGGGATACTCCGTCTGCCTGTCGAAAGCATCGAGAGAAGCCCTGTATCTCTTGCCCTGGCCTGCCATGTCAGTCCACCACCTCTATGCCCATGCTCCTCGCCGTGCCCCTGACCATGCTCATGGCGGACTCGAGAGTGTCGGCATTGAGATCGGCCATCTTCAGCTCGGCTATCTCCCTCACCTGGGAGGCGCTGACGGTGCCCACCGTCTCCCGGTTGGGCTCTGCCGAGGCCTTGGCAAGCCCCGCGGCTCGCTTCAGGAGGACCGCCGCGGGCGGGGACTTCAGCTCGAAAGTGAAGCTGCGGTCGCCATAGACGGTGACCACCGCCGGGATGATCAGGCCCTCCCTGCCCTGCGTCCTGGCGTTGAAGTCCTTGCAGAAGCCGGGCAGGTTGATGCCGTACTGGCCCAGAGCGGGCCCTACGGGGGGTGCGGGAGTAGCCTGTCCAGCGGGTAGCTGCAGCTTCACCACGCCCAAGATCTTCTTGGCCATGGATGCTCCTCTTCTTGGTCTGCGTCCCGGAGACGCCTCCCCATGATGGCGCTTCGGGACGATCCCTTCTTTCCCGGCATCGCAGCCGGGGCTAGTTTATCCTCACCTGGGAGAAGTCCAGCTCGACCGGTGCCTTTCTCCCGAAGATCGTGAATATCACTCGGACCCTGCCCCTCTCGGGGTTGATGGACTCGACGACTCCCGAGAAGTTGTTGAAGGGGCCCGATATCACTCTGACGGTCTGGCCGACCCCGAAGGGCACCCTGATCGATTTCGGAGCCTCGCGGCCTTCGGCCTGGCCGAGGATCCGCTCGACCTCCTGCTTGGTCAGCGGCTGCGGAAACCCCTTGTTCATGGGCGGAAACCCGCTCACGCTGGACATCGCCCGGATCTCCATGACCATCTCCTCGCAGAGGTCGAGACGGGCAAACACGTAGCCCGGATAAAGCTTCTTCTCCCTTACGGTCTTCCTGCCACCACGGCTGCTCGTTATCTGCTCCGTGGGGATGAGCACCTTGATGACCCTCTCGGGAAACCTCTCCGACACCTGCGCCTCCAGGTATCGCTTGACCTTCTGCTCGTGGCCGCTGAAGGAGTGCACCACGTACCATTTCCCCCTGCCCTCGTCGGGGCGGCCTTCCTCCTCCGGGGGTGCATCCTCGTCGGCCCCCGTTCCGGGCTTCGGCTCATCGGCCTGAGGAGGCGCGCTCTTTTCCCCCGCCGGCTTTGCCCGTTGGGCCTTCTTCTTGGGCATCTTCGCCGACGAGGTCTTCCCGGTTCCGGTCCCGGAGGCAGCGGGCTTCCGGACCTTCTTCACCGCCGCCCCGGACTTCCGGGCTACGGCCTTACGGCGGGTCGGCTTCTTCTCCGGGGTCTCTCCCGGAGAGGTCTCCTCTGCCGGGTCCTTCTCGGGGCTGGTTCTGGCTGGCTCGTCCAACAGGGTCATACGATCTTCTTCTTTCCGGCTCTCTCCGGCAGGTTCTCCCGAGGGCTGCGCCGACGGGACAGACCGGCACTGTCGCCCCGGGCCGGGGCCTGAAGGCAGGAGCCCTGCGACAGGGCACGTAGGGTTGCTGCCCTGCCCCTCAGAAAGCTCTCTGCAGCAGCGACATCAGCAACGCGGAAGCCTTGTCGGCCGCGAAGATCCACACGGCCACGATGGCCACGGCTGTTATCACGACCCAGGTGGAAGCCACCGTCTCCTGCTTCGTCGGCCATGCGACCTTGAGCAGCTCCGCCTTGACCTCACCCAGGAACTGCACGGCGGTCCTGTAGAAGCGGACCAGGAAGTTCCCGTTGCTACCAGAATCACTGCCCATACTACCAGCACGTATCCTCTCGAGAGAACCCCGGGCCCGCCCCGGCGGAAACGCTGGCAGGGCAGGCAGGACTCGAACCCGCAACCGCCGGATTTGGAGTCCGGTGCACTACCAGTTGTGCTACTGCCCTACCGCTTCCCGTGAAGACCCCGAGGGGCTCAGGAAGACGACGAGTGATCGTCTACCTGGTCTCCTTGTGGAGCGTATGCTTCCTGCAGAACCTGCAGTACTTCTTGAACTCCAGCCTGTCCGGGTGCGTACGCTTGTTCTTGGTAGTGCTGTAGTTGCGGCGCTTACAGTCCTGACAGGCAAGCGTTATTATGACTCGCAATGCTCGTTCTCCGGTCTAGCCCTGTATCCTGGCCACCCTGCCGGCGCCAACGGTTCTGCCGCCCTCTCTGACGGCGAACCTGAGACCCTCCTCCATCGCTATCGGGGTGATCAGCTCGGCGGTGATCGTCACCCTGTCCCCGGGGAGGACCATCTCCACGCCCTCCGGCAGGAAGAGCGCTCCGGTCACATCCGTGGTCCTGAAATAGAACTGGGGACGGTAGCCGCTGAAGAAAGGCTTGTGCCTGCCGCCCTCCTTCTCCGTCAGAACGTAGACCTCGGCCTCGAACTTCGTGTGGGGAGTCACCGAGCCGGGAGCGGCGATGACCATTCCCCTCTCGAGCTCCTCCTTGGCAATCCCCCTGAGGAGAAGCCCGACGTTGTCGCCGGCCTGCGCCTCGTCCAGGATCTTCCTGAACATCTCGACGCCGGTGACGGTGGTCTCCCGAGTCTCCCTTATGCCTATTCTCTCGACCTTGTCGCCGACCTTGATCCTGCCTCGCTCGACCCTGCCGGTGCCGACGGTGCCCCTGCCGGGAATCGAGAACACGTCCTCGACGGGCATCAGGAACGGCTTGTCGATGTCTCTCTCCGGAGTCGGGATCCAGGCGTCCACTGCGTCGAGCAGCTCGTAGACGCACTTCGCTTCCGGATCATCCGGCTTCCCGGTCGAGCTGAGGGCCTTCAGAGCGCTTCCCCTGATGATCGGGGAATCCGGCTCGAACTCGTACTTCTCGAGCAGCTCCTGGACCTCCATCTCCACGAGGTCGATGAGCTCCTCGTCGTCCACCATGTCGCACTTGTTGAGGAAGACCACTATCTTGGGGACGTTCACCTGCCTGGCCAGGAGGACGTGCTCCTTTGTCTGCGACATCACTCCATCATCGGCGCCGATCACGAGGACGGCTCCGTCCATCTGCGCCGCGCCCGTGATCATGTTCTTGATGTAGTCGGCGTGGCCCGGGCAATCCACGTGGGCGTAGTGACGGTTGACCGTCTGGTACTCGATGTGCGCCGTGGCGATCGTGATTCCCCTGGCCTTCTCCTCGGGAGCGTTGTCTATGCTCTCGAACGCCCTGAAGCTGGCAAGGCCCTGAGTCTCGAGACACTTGGTGATCGCCGCCGTCAGTGTGGTCTTCCCATGGTCGATGTGACCGATCGTGCCTACATTGACGTGCGGCTTCGTCCTCTCGAACTTCTCCTTCGCCATCCCTGCTCCTTCTCCTGTTATCCCTCTTCTTCTTCCACTGCTTCCCTGTTGCCGCTAATCCGGACCCGCCATCCGTGCCCGCCCTGGCTGGAGCCCACGACCGGGATTGAACCGGTGACCCCGTCCTTACCAAGGACGTGCTCTACCAACTGAGCTACGTGGGCAGAGCCAGACCATGACCAACGCTTTCGGGCCCCACACGGCCTGGAGCGGGAAACGGGACTCGAACCCGCGACCCTCAGCTTGGAAGGCTGATGCTCTAACCAGCTGAGCTATTCCCGCCCCGCGGCGCTGCACCTGGTGGCGAGGGGTGGATTCGAACCACCGAAGGCGTACACCAACAGATTTACAGTCTGCCCCCTTTGACCGCTCGGGAACCTCGCCGTCGATCAAACGCAGCACACGGTAGCCTGGAGCTGGCGAAGGGAGTTGAACCCATAACCTGCGGATTACAAATCCGCTGCTCTGCCAGTTGAGCTACGCCAGCAAATAGCAAATGCGAATCGCATAAATACAGCCCGCCCATGGCAGGCGTCAAGCGGAGAAGGGCCTTCCCGCGAAGGCCCTCGGCGGGTATGAAAAGGAGCAAGGGGCCATCCGCATTGACGGGCGCCAGCGCCCTGTGTAACCTTCTCTGCCAAAGAGGATAACTACCATGATCGAGACCCGCAAGCCACAACCGCTCCCACCGGCTCATCCGGCGCACCGTTCCTCGCGTTGCCGGGCCAGTCGCAGACTCGCCACGCTTCTCGTCCCCGGGCTGGTCTCTCTCGCGCTGCTGCTGGCACTGGCCGCGACGGGCTGTGGAGGGCGTGGCGTCCCCGAGCTGGCGCTCGTGCCGGCCACGGCGCTCCTCCACGTGCACTTCGAGATGATGCCTCCGGACTACCTGGTCGATCTGGCCGGGGCCTCGGGCTTGCCTCTCGCCTACACGGATGCCCTCGTGCAGGAGCTGGGTGACGCACCTTTCGGAGTGACGCTGCTTGCGATAGACATATCCGAGCTCCGCCCTCAGTTCCTCGTGCTGTCAAGACGAGCCGACCGGGCGGCACTGGCGCGGGCTCTGGCCGGCAGCTCCGGCTCGGAAATCAGGGAGGCCGGGGACAGGACGGACCTTCTGCTCGATGGCTACCCCTGGGCCTCCGTGGCCGACAGGGACGGCTGGACTGCCCTCTACATCGGAAGGGCTCCCGAGGTAGCCCTCAGAAGCTGGCTGGAGCTCGATCCATCAGCATCGCTGGCGTCCGACACGCTGCTCTCACAGCTCGTGCCGGACCGACGCCCCATGGCGACCGTCCTGCTCCCCCGGAACCTCCTGGACTTCCTCAGGGTGGCTCCCATCGGCAGGTGGGTTCCGGCCTGGAGACGCATCTCCTCCGCGATCGCGGCGCTGGATCCCGCCGCGGCGGTCATCGGGCTCGACCTCGAACCGTTCCCGGCCCTGGAGGTGTTCGTGGCCAGGGCGGGGGACGCCACGACGACCAGGCTCCGTATCGAACTGGAAGACGACGCCCTGCAGTCGGCCCTGCCGGGCCTCGTCCGGATGATTGCCCTTCGTGGCGGGCTCTAGCGCCCCGGGGGGCCATGACATTGCGGGTGACGCCCGGGGCCCTGTCCCGATCGTCATCGCGGAGGGTGTCGGCAGGAGCTTCGGTGACCTGGTCGTACTGAAGGACCTGGACTTCGCTCTCAACCCGGGCGAGTTCGTCGCGATAGTCGGCAAGAGCGGCTGCGGCAAGAGCACCCTGTTGAGCATACTCGGCACCCACGACCTGGGCTTCACCGGCAGTCTCGCCGTGGACGGCGTGGATGTGGCCGCCGCCTCCCGACCGGAGCTCTCGAGGATCCGTCGCGAGGTCATCGGCTTCGTTTTCCAGGACTTCCATCTGCTGCCGAACCTCTCTCCCCTCGAGAACGTGCTCCTGCCTGCGGTCTTCTCGGGCCTGGACGACCAGCCCAGGATCGAATCGGCAAGGCAGTCCCTGCTCTACATGGGCATACGCGTCCAGGACCAGCCCTCGAGCCTTCTGTCCAGGGGGGAGAGGCAGCGCGTCGCGGTCGCGAGGGGCCTGCAGGGCCGCCCCAGGGTCCTTCTCGCGGACGAGCCGACCGCAAGCCTCGACGAGCAGACCGAGACCATGCTCTTCGACATGCTGGACAGCCTCAGAAGAGAGCAGGGCTTCGCTCTGCTCTCCGTGGTCCACTCGACCAGAGTGCTCGACAGGGCGGACAGGGTCCTGGAGCTGCAGGGCGGAAAGCTCAGGGAGTCGCACTGATGGGGTCCCCGTACTCCTCCCTGCGCCGGGCTCTCCGGCTCTGGAACAGAGGCCACTGGCGGGACTACCTCTTCAGCCAGGCGATGCTGCTGGCGGCAGCGCTGCTTCTGGTCTTCTTCCTCTCGATGGGCCTCGGGCTTCAGAAGCTCCTGGATCGCTTCCTCGCCTCCGATCTGCCCGCAGAGCAGGTGAGGGTCACCCCTCCCGGCATCCAGGCCGGCTTCTTCCAGACGGAGACGGGCGGTCTGGAGATAACGGAGGCTCTGAAGGACTCCATAGCCGCGCTGCCACAGGTCTCCAGGATAGATCCCCAGGTCTACGCTCACGTTCCGGCCTACCTCAGGGGCATGCTCGGAGGTCAGAGCTACTACACCGACATCACCCTCGAGGGAGTCACGGAGGAGTTCCTGGGCGACTCCCTGGTCTCCACCATGTCCGACGACTGGTCCTACACCTTCGCGGACAGCTCGGCCAGACCCCTGCCCATCGTCCTCAGCGAGAATCTCCTCATCCTCTACAATGCCGGGTTCGCCGAGGCCAACGACCTGCTCGGCCTGACGCCGGAGGGGGTAGTGGGGCTGGAGGGCACCGTGACCGTGGGGAGGAGCTCGATCGCCGACCTCGAGACGCGGGAGCGCACGGTTCCAGCCAGGATCGTCGCGACATCCCGGAACCTGGCTCTGTTCGCGCTGGCCGTTCCGATCGAGTTCG
>JAFGKQ010000336.1 GCA_016928495.1 Candidatus Fermentibacterales bacterium | reverse complement strand
GAGGACGTGGCTTCCCATTCGTAGAGAGAGCCATCCTCACGGCGCGAGGGAGCAACGACGACGAACGATTCGTCAGCGAGAAGATCCAGGTTACGGAGATCCTCCGCGAGAGGGGTCCTCCTGCTTATCCGGCAGCCCTCTGGATAGCGGAAGAAGAGGTGCCTCCCTCCTCGGGGCGTGACCTGCGAGACGGTGGCGACCAGTCGCTGTCTGACCTCGATTTCCAGGGCTTGGAGGCTTTCCTCACCGTCAGGAACATCGATATCGATGACCAGTAACCCACCAGCCCGGCCTGTCAGAACACCGATGGCGGCATCGGGGAACTGGATCCACCACCGCCTGATCTGCTCGGGGTCCGTGGACGCTGCCTTCTGCCAGGCGAGAATGAGTGGCTTCTTGCCTTTCTCGCCGCAGAGCATCACAGGAAAGACGCGCCAGCCGAGGCCAGCCAGAGCCAGCACGTCATCTACGATCGCCCCCCCGAGGGGACGCCCCTGGGTCTGCAGCTCGATGTAGTCGGAGGTTGCTGCGCCCAAGGGCATCCCGACGAGAGGAGCGGTCATGGCGGCCTAGCCCTGGTTCTTTTCCAGGACGATGCCCTCGGGCATCTGGACCCACTTCTGGCCGTCCAGTTCGGGCGTTTCTACGACCTTGCCGTTGCGGACGCCCTGCTTGTAGAAGAACGCCACGCCCTGCTCCAGGCACATGTCCCGAAGCTGGCGCACCCATTCTTCTTCCATCGGACGCCCGGGCCTCTTCGTGCCCGGGGTCTTCTCGCATCCCACGATCACCATCGACACCCCGCTCAGGTCGAGCTGAGGCATCGGTGCCAGCAGCGGCTCCATCGAGATGAATCTCGTGGGCGAGCTGACCTGCCTGAGCAGCTCCAGCCGGTGCAGGTAGTCGGGATGCTCTACGGTCACCCCTGCCCAGATATGGGGCGCCCACGGCAGCTGGGAGTCGAGCTGCAGCATCCGTTCTACCCTCTTGGTCAGCACGAGAAACCGGTGCTGGGGAGAGGAGTTCATGGCTCTGAATATCTCCTGGATGAACTCCAGCGGTGCCTTCTCGTGGAAGGTGTCGCTGACGCTGTTCACGAAGTAGATCGTTGGCTTCTTGCGCTTCCCTGGCTCTGCCAGGGCGTAGGGATGGGTGGTGAATTTGAAGTTGTTCCGGTACTTTTCCTGCCCCACCCTGTGGAGCCACCCACAGGTGTATCGGGCGTAACAGCCTGCACGACCGGCTGGGTCGATGCAGGCCATGCTGACCGGATCGCACCCTGTGCATGGGTTCCAGCTGTGGTCCGCCCATGCGATGATGGTTTTGGACATGTCAGTGTCCTTCCAGGGGCCTTGCCCCAGAATGCCGGAAGGACGGGCTGCCCGGTGAGCGTCTGTGAACCAGGAGCAGGATTCTAGTAGGTGGGTTCTCTCCGGCCACGATGCTCTCGTTCGGGAGCCAGCCCGCCCATGCCGGCGGTGTCTGCCGCTTCTGGCTCCGAAGTCGCATCGGTAGCGAAGGGCTCTCGTTCATGATCTGGGAGCGCCCCCGTCACGGGGGTCGCGTGAGAGGAGGGGATGGCCGGCCGCCGCCCATCGAAGTGAGCGAAGGCCGGACCATCACCTGGGGGGGACTTCCGCACTACTCTGACCCGTCGTCTGTCGACTCCAGGTCTCTGTACAGGTGGTCCGACATGTTCGATGCGGACAAGGTGTAGACCTGGTAGGCAGGCCACCACAGCTTGACGACGCTCACGGCGTCACCGCTGGACAGGAGGTAGAGGTTGACCCACTCCTCCGCTTCTTGCTGAAGTGACTGCTGGGGAGTAACCTCGGCCCCATAGCGGAGGGCTTGTGTCAGATCCTGTTCGATCGGGTTCGGGACTGCATCTGCAGTTACGATCATTTCCAGTCCCTTGCCGTCACCCGGGTCGCGCAGCTCTGCAAAGAAGTTATACGAGTTGTTGTCGGTGAGCTGATTGCCGAGATGCAGTACGAAAGCTGCACCGAAGTTGCAGGTCCCGAGCGTTTCACCTCGTTCGAGCTTTCCGACTAATTCGGAGTGTTGCTGTTCGTACACGGTCATGGTTCTCATGTTCGCTCTCTTGCCTTTCCTCTCCGGGGCCGCCACTACGACAGCCCCGGCGATCCTGTTGTAGTGGGCAGTCAGCCCACCTGCCTTGCGTCTGCGCTGGGCGTTACGACGCGCCTGGACTTGAGGTAGCTGATCGTGATGGCTCGCTTGCCGCCGCCGATGGCCTCCACTCGGGCTTCGACTACGCCGAAGCCGTGGCGGTGGACTTCCTGCAGCAGAATCGCGATCTGAGATACCGCTTCATCCAGGTCCATTGTCTCAGTCTGGGCAGGCATGGGTTTCACCTCCCTCCCCGTGATCTCCCGCCTGCTCCCTCGCGCGCCTGCGCAGGTTCATGCGGGCGTTAGCAATTGCGCTCGCGATCTGCCCGAAGAACGCGAAGTCGCCGTCCTTCTGAAGAAGGCTCCTAGGGGGATCCGTGATGTTCCAGGTGAACATCTCGCGCGCGCGTAGAGCCGCATTATTCAGCTTGTCGAGGCGCTCCAGCGGGAACTCGCGCATAGACTCGATCAGACCGACGATCAGGTGGGGACAGTGCCAGAAGATGGGGACCAGCTGACTCCGCATGTACCCGGCCAGGCTCAGCAGGGCATCCTGGTCCCGGGAGATGCTGTGGAGCGCAGCTGCCAGAGCCTCGGCCTTCTCCCTGGAGGGTATCGCACCGTCGTTCTCGATCCTCCGGACGTATGACCCATCGATTCCGGTCTCCCTGCCGAGGTCATCCTGGGTCAGCCCCAGGTCCTTCCGAGCTTCCCCGACTTCGTCTCCGAAGGCGGGCGCGGTGGGCTGGTGCTCAGGCTGTCTGTAGTGGCTCCTAGGCATCCTAATCCTCCTTTCAGGACTATTTCTCCTGACACGTGAATATATGGCGGCATTCGGAGGCGTCAAGTGGCCAAGCTATAGGATCAGAAATCCGCATGACAGGCAGAACTGTCCGAAAACTGCTCGCATCAGGTTATAAGAATATGGGTAAGTAAACCGCCAAATAGATTGGAGGGATGATGTCTGCTTCGAGAACCAGGGTCAGCGTTCGCGACCCGATGTCCCCTGTCAGGGCCGTTGAGGTCCGAACCAACGGAGACGCCGTCTTCCAGGGGATCGAGATCCTCGCCGACAGCGGGCAGTACGAGCTGCTGAACGTCCACTCGACCAGCTACAACCTGCTGGCCAACGCTGATGTCGAGAGAGCGGCCCGGAGGGTACTCGATGACTCCGGTCTCGACTGGAGAAGGGTCCGGGAAACCTGGACCGGGCGGTTCTGGGCCCGCCAGTGGATGTCCGACTACCAGATCGAGGCTCCGGCTGTAGGCGACGTTCTCGCTCTGGGTCTCCTGGTGCAGAACAGCTACGATGGCTCGGCACAGGCCAGCATGGTGCTCATGGCCTACGTCGTCGCGTGCACGAACGGGTTGATGTCGAGCCGGCACTTCGAGAGCTACGCAATGAAGCATCTGGTCAGCGAGACCTTCGATACCAGAGGCGCGGTCGCGAAGCTGAATGCGGGCATGCAACAGGTCCAGGAGCTGGTCCCGGTGATGGAACGTCTCCATCGGATTCCACTGACGGTCGATCTCCTCGTGGATGTCGCTGTCCGGACCCAGCTCCCGAGAGCCGAATGGGGATTCGTCCTGGAGAAGCTGAAGGGCGCGGAGACGGCATACGGGCTCCTGATGGCCCTCACGGACAGGCTCTCCCGCAACGGGCGTGGGAGGGCTGGACTCGATCACCAGGACCGCGTCGGCAACCTCTTCTTCACTGATCTGGTCCAGGAGCTGCCGGCATGACTGCCCCTACTGACCCCGACCGGGAGAAGCTCAAGAGCAGCTCGTCGGAGCTGATCACCTGGGGCCTCGTCCTCCTCGTCATCCTGCTGGCTCTGAAGAGCGGCTGCATCTCGATAGACCTCACTCCGGGTTCAGACCCGAGAGGCAAGACCTCCGAACAGGCTCCCTCGGTAGAGCGCATGCTGGAAGCCCTCCGTGCCCAGCCACGCCTCGTAACGGCCGAGACCACCATCGAGGTAGCTCTCCACCGGGAGCGCACGCTGGAGCGGCCCCTGCTGCCTGACGGCCATGTCGAGGCCTGGCTCGTCGTCCCTGCCATCGTCCGGGCGGGCATAGACCTCTCGGGCGTCCAGCGGGAGGACCTGACAATCTCGCCCGGGAGGGCCGTGGCCCGACTACCCGTGGCCGAGGTCACGGGCGTCGATATCCGCTATGCCGACCTCCGCTGGGACTCCACAGCGGACCTGGGAGCCCTCTTCCAGGGCGATCGCGAGGCCCTCGGCATCAGGGAGGACCTCATCGAGGAGGCTCGATCCCGGCTGCCCGAAGAGGCCATGCGAGCCGGTCTGCTTGGACGAGCTGAGGCCCGTGCCCGCGATCTGGTAACCGGCGTTCTGATCGCCATGGGCTGTCACGAGGTCCACGTGTTCTTCGGCAACGAGGGCACTCAGACACAAGCGAGAGGATAGACGATGACCAACGAAGTAGTCCG
>JAFGKQ010000335.1 GCA_016928495.1 Candidatus Fermentibacterales bacterium | reverse complement strand
CCTGAAGAAGACCTGGACGCCTCTCTGTGCTCCGGCTGCGGCACCTGCGCGGCCGTCTGCCCGGCCAGCGCCATAGACATGCTGCCGCGCGGGCCCGGGATGCGGTCCTCACCGTGCTTCGATGCCAGATCCTGCATCTCCTGTGCCCATTGCGCCGCATACTGCCCCGAGGACGCCTTCCGGGTCCCGCTCCGGCCGACCCACCGGGAGGAGAGGATGGAAGGCGCCGTTGGGCGAGTCTCGATCGAGGAGCTGCTCGCCAACAGGAGATCGCAGAGGGTCTACTCGGATAGAGAGCCATCGCAGGAGGAGATAGAAGGACTGCTTAAGGTGGTGGGTCTGTCTCCGACGGGCATGAACGCCTGCGGCGTGACCGTGAGGGCGCTCGTCGGCAGATCAACCGTAAGGCCTCTCTTCCATAGCGTTCGTGGGGCGCTCAGGAGGCTCGACCGCTTCGGCCTGAGGAAGCTCCTGGGGGCTCTCACGGGCTACCGTAGGCATCTCGACAGGGTGCTGTCGGGGGAAGACCTGGTCTTCAGGGACGCTCCGTGCGTCCTGTTCTTCCACTACGACAGGGCTTCCAGCGTGACCGGCAGGCAAGACTGCGTGATCGCTGCTTCCCTCGTCATGGTGAAGGCCTGCGAGCTGGGGATGGCCACTCTGTGGAACGGGGTGGCCGAACGCCTCTATCCCATGATGAGAAGCTGGCACGATCGGCGCCTTCGCGGCATGGCGCTCGGTGCGGTGCTCTGCGTAGGCTTCCCCGGGCTGACCCCGAGACCGTTGCCGCCCAGGCCGTTCGGGCTGATGCTGGTCCTGGGGGATTGACTCAGAAGGACTGGGCCCTGTCGGACATGGGCAAGGGGCGGTACCTGAGCGGGTCGTGGAGATCGTCCCTGCTTCCTGCGATGGCGACAAGGCTCCGGGATGCGATCACGTCGCTGATCCTGTAGCGACTCATGTCTATGCGGCCGATGTAGAACCTTCCCCAACGGGTTCCGGACACGCTGGAGAGCCGGGCTATCTCGCCGTTCACCAGGAAGCCGAGCTGAACAGCTTTCCTTCCCATGAAATCGAAGCTGCTGATCGACTCCCGCGCCCAGGAGGCGTCCGGAAACCAGCCTCCGGGGTAGGCCAGGGTCGATATGTCGAGCGCCCTGAGCCCGAGCCTGTCGCGGAACCTCCTCAAGGGCTCCACGGTCGCGGACTCCCAGCGGTCGGCGGGCAGGATGCCGTAGGGCGTGTGCCTCAGCGTGTGGTTGCCTATCGTGAAGCCCATGTCGAGCAGCATGTTCATCTTCTCCGCGACCAGGCTCTCCTGGCCGAAGGGGACCTTGTCCCAGGAGATGAAGAACACCGCAGCGCGACCGAAGTCGGGATGCAGGTCGCAGAACCGCCGGAGGATCGCGGCAGCACAGCAGGGGTCGATGGACAGGCTGCCGTCGGGAGCCCGGATCAGACTCATGTTGTCCTGCCATCCGTCGTCGAAGCTCAGCATGACCGGATGGCGGTCTTCGGGAACGCTTCGCAGGCCGTCGAGTATGTCCTCCGGGCCGATGAGAAAGAAGCCGGCCTCCTCGAGGGCCTCGAGATGATCCCCGAAGCGTGTCGGTGAGACGTTGTAGCTCTCCATCGGATTCGAGGAGATGTGATGGTAGCACAGCACAGGGAGGCCGCTGGGCGCTGCTTCCTGCTGCTCGAGCGGGGCAGCCGGCAGGCTGTCCGTCCTGCCCCAGGAGGCCGCAAAGCCGCACTGGGGCGAGGGCAGATAGGAGAGGGTCAGGATCAGGACGGGGGCCGTGGCGACAGCGGCCAGCATCCCTATTCCGCTTCCGTGCTCTGCTGCGTAGAGCCGGTGCTGGAGTCTGCGACGGTGACAGGGATCACCGTCAGCCTGTCGAGGGCGGCGTCAACGTAGCCGTCGACGAAGACGCCGACCTGGCCGACCGCCGGCATGGATGTCCTGACCACGGTGACAAGCTGTCCGTTGACCCTGAAATCCACGTAGTTGCCGTGAACCTCCGCGGAAACGCACAGGCCAGGCAGGTTGTAGGGAAGCAGCCGGCTGGTCTCGAAGGCCTCGAGCCCCATGACCGGGAACCAGAGCCCGTTGATGCACTTCTGGACCGTGAACTGCCCCCTGGAGTTGACGCCGAGGAGCAGGAAGTTCTCGGTATCCGCCGCTCTCAGGACCAGGCCGAGCACGGCGTGAGAGGGGGCGCTGACCAGATCGAACTGGGCCTCGACCAGTCCGTCCCTGAGCAGGCCCGCGGTGCAGAGGGCGACCAGCGGCTCGGCGAAGGCCGAGTTGTCGAAGTTGCAGGCCCCGTGATAGATCTCGACGGGGCAGGAACGACCGAAGGGCATCTGCAGAGGATCGTCGAAGGTCCAGTTGGCCAGGGTGTCGGAGCCGATCACCATCGCCGGCCCGGTGGCGGCGGGAGACTCGAAGGTGACGCCGATGGTATGTCCCTCGAAGAAGCCGGAGGTGCGCGTCTCGCCGCACCCGGAGACCAGAAGCGCGAGCAGCGCTGGACAGAGCGCGGTAGCCGCCGTCCGGAGCCGATTCGCCCCTGGCTTCACTGGACCGGAGCTGTACGCCTGTTGCATCATTCCGTCTGTCTCTCGACTCTCAGGTCTTTCGCCAGTGCCACCAGGCTGGTGTGATGGTGAGGCGGTGTCTTGCATTGACCGTACTACGGGGAACATCGGAAACTAGGGTGCGTCCCGGATCATGTCCAGCGGCTCCGCGGGCCTGTTCCGGGGACGGGCATCCGACCCTCTCACCATGAACAATGGCCACCGGCGATCCGTTCCGCTGCTGCCACTCGCATTGGCTGCGGCGATGCTGCCGGGCTGTGGCGGGCAGGGCGAGCCTTCCCCGGCCCCTGGCGGGGAGACCGCCGCGATCGCGGAGTCGGCGCTCCACTACGCCCGAGAGGCCCCTCCACTGAGGGTCTCCCTTCCGGAGAGCGAAGACATGACGGCGGGAGCGCCTCTCGCTCTGACCTCCTCCCTGCACTCGCCGGTTCGCGTCGAGACCGTGTTCTTCCGCACCGGCGACACGCTTTCCGCGGGAGACACGCTGCTGCTCGGAAGGGACCTTCTCGCGGAGGCGGACCTGGTGAGGCTGGAGTCGCGCATATACAGGCTGGAGGCGGAGATGGGTTCCTCTCCCGCCGCGGACGACGCCCTGTATCTCGAAGCTGACAGCCTGCGCCGGGTGGCGGACTCCCTGGCCCGTGGCGTTATGTTGCCGCTCGTCTCGCCATTCGACGGCCTGATAGACGCTCTTGCCGTATCGACCGGAGAGATGCTGCTGCCGGGAAGCCATGCTGCGGTGGTTCTGCCCCCGGGACCCTCGCGTGAGCGCATGCGCCTGGTCACGCTCTGGGAGGGCTACGAGCCCAACTCCTGGCCCCGGGATCTCGGCCCCCTGCGCCTGCTGGAGGCACGTGGCGAAAGCGCTCTCTACTCCGGCGAGAGCGATACCGGGCTTGTCGGGTTCCCCGGGCTCTACCTCATAGACAGGGCCGCACTATGGGACGACCAGCTTCGAGAGTATGTTATGCTCGAGTCTGGAGATACGGTTCTCGTCGAGAGGTTCGCCACTGGCTCGGATTCGCGCTCGTCGGGCCTGGTCGCGGTTCTCGCGCCCGGCATGCCTCTCTCGTCTCCGTTGGCTGGATGGGACAGATGAGGCAGGGGGTTGCCGGGTCCCCGGAAGGGTGTGCAGCATGAGCTCGCCGGAAGAAGGCGTCTCCATCAGGTTCATCTGCCCCGAGTCGCCACCCCCGCTCCCGGAGCAGGGGCTCTCGAGGTTCCGGGACTGGAGGCGGGAGGGAAGAGTGGGCTTTCTCTCCCTTCCCGGAGACCTGACGCTGTTGCGCCAGTGCACAGAGCTCTGGGAGGAGGTCCGGACGAAGCTCGACCCATCCGACGTGGTGGTCGCAGGGATCGGCGGATCGGCGCTGGGCCTGCGCGCCCTGCGGTCCGCCTGCGGCGCGGGACCGAGGAACGCCGGCAGGGATGTGCGCTTTCACCTGGTAGACTCGCCCGATGTCGAGACGATCGACAGGGTCACCTCCGTTGCCGATCCCCGGAGGACCCTGCTCGTCGCGATCACGAAGTCGGGGGGGACGGCGGAGACCCTGGCCTGCTTCATGGAGCTTCTTGGCTGGCTGGACGAGGAGTCGGGCATGGTGGTCGCCGTCACTGACCCCGAGAAGGGAGACCTGCGCAGGCTTGCCCGCTCCCGGGGCTGGAGGACCCTGCCCGTCCCACCGGCGGTGGGGGGGAGGTTCAGCGTCCTGAGCCCGGTGGGGCTGTTCCCGGCGATGGTCCTGGGGATCGACTGCGCAGCGCTTCTCGAGGGCGCGGCATCTGCCCTCGAGGACTTCGACTCCAACGGCATGGAGAGCGTCGCAGGGCGTCTTGCAAGAGCCTTCCTCGCTCACTTCGTCACGCATCGCGTTCACGCCTTCTTCCCCTACTGCGATGCCCTGTTCGAGACCGCTCTGTGGTTCGCTCAGCTCTGGGGCGAGAGCCTGGGCAAGAAGCTCGACCTGGACGGCAGGCAGGTCTCCATAGGGCAGACACCGATCGCGTGCCGGGGCCCCGCGGATCAGCATTCCCTGCTTCAGCTCTTCATGGAGGGTCCCCCCGATACCTTTTTGACCTTCCTCGTAGTCAGGCAGGAGATTCGCCCGCTCCCGGGCGGCTTCGGCGATCTGCCCGCTTTCTGCT